>CANGNR010000012.1 GCA_947455385.1 Microbacteriaceae bacterium | reverse complement strand
GTCGGCTTCTTGGGCCTCAAGCGCGACGAAGAGACTCTGCAGCCCATCACCTATGCCGAGCGCCTGCCAGACGACCTCACCGGCCGCCAGGTCTACATAATCGACCCGATGCTGGCAACGGGCGGCACTCTCTGCGATTCGATCGACTACGTCTTTGAGCGCGGGGCCGTCGAGGTCACCGCGGTCTGCCTGATCGGTTCGCCCGAAGGCGTTGCTGCCGTCGAGAAACACGTCGGCGACATGAAGGTGACCGTGGTGCTCGGCGCCCTCGATGAGAAACTCAACGAGAAGGGCTACATCGTGCCCGGGCTGGGCGACGCGGGCGACCGCCTCTACGGTCTGGCCGAATAACCCACGGCGCCGGCCCGCTCGAAACCTGGGCGCGGCAACCGCCATCCACGTTTATTACGCAACATTACGAAGGCAAACTTGCCGCCTACTTTGACTCGGCTACTTAGGCTCCCCTAAGATTGTCCACATGACTAACACTGCAGCACTGAACATCTTGTCGGAGGCGACCTTTGGACGCCCGGCAATGATGATGCGCAGCGTTATGTGTATGCGAATGTGTCGCTAACAACACCCAATCGGCCCCTCTTGGCCACCTGTTAGCAGACACCAACACCCCAGCAGTGCCTATTTCGGCACACTCACAACCAAACTCGCACACACATTTCAAGTCAAAGGATCACCCAAAATGGCAATCGCCCACCTCAACAGCTTTCGCGCACCACTAACCACCGTCGCTCCAGCAACCCAGAACGCACCAACCCCAGCCCGCACCAACCTGCAGGCTGTTCCAACCGAGACCGAGGCCCGCGGCTTCGCCCTCTATGTTGGCCTCGATGAGGCAACCGCAGCGGCAGCCGGCACCTCGCTGGCCGCAGTCGTCGCCGAGCTTCGCAAGACCCTCGAGAACCTCCTGCCTGGCGCAACCGAGCAGACCTTCGCCGCGGTAGCGATTGCCCCCAAGGGCGTCGGCGGCAAGAACATCGACGTCGTGCGCACCGCGCTTCGCGACCCTCGCGCTGTTGACCGCAACAACCGCGCCGACGAAGACAAGCCAGCAACCGGCATCGTGATCGACACCACCCGCAGCCGCGTCTTCGCCGATGGCAACAACGCCGGCCTGACTCACAAAGAGTTCGAACTGCTGAACTACTTGGTCGAAAACGAGGGCGTCACCATCAGCCGCAGCGAGCTAGTTGAGCTGGTCTGGAACGAGGATGACGAGTCGGCCCCGAACGAGCGCACCATCGACGTTCACGTTCGTCGCTTGCGCGCCAAGATCTCGGGCTACGAAGACATCATCCGCACGATTCGTGGCGGCGGCTACCGCTTCGACCGTCACCCAGACGTGCTGATCGAGCGCTAAACATTTACGCTGGATGGGTGCCAGCACCCATCGACCCCGCCAACCAAGGCCCGCTTTCGAGCGAGCAACTGGTTGACCTGCTGGCAGATCGCGTGCTGGAGGCGATCGATGCCGGCAACGGAACCCCGATCGTGCTGATTGACGGGCGAGCCGGCTCAGGCAAGAGCACGCTGGCCGCGGCCCTGCAGAATCGCCTGTTCAAAGACGGCGAATCGCTCCCCCGCGTGATTCACATGGATGACCTGTATCTCGGCTGGACCGGCCTCGAGGCGGGCGTCGACCTGCTGCAGCGGTTCATCCTTGCACCACTGAGGGCCGGCAAAACTGCGAGCTGGCAAGAGTTTGATTGGGCGCTTGGTCGCCGCGAGCGCTGGCGCGAGTTTGCCGGAGGAACCCCGCTGATCATCGAGGGCGTCGGAGCCCTAAACGGCGGGAGCGCCGAAATGACCGAGCTGCGCGTTTGGCTCGAAGTGCCAGAGGATGTGCGCCACGAGCGCTGGGTGACCCGCGACGGGCATGCCTTCGACGAGTTTTGGGCGCCGTGGGCAGTGCAAGAGATCGAGTTCTATGAGCGAGAGAAGTCGCCAGAGTTGGCTACCCTGCTTGGCGGGGGCTTTTAGCTCAGCCGTCTAGGCCGAGCGCCTGTTCTGCAGCCAGACCCTGATGCCGGCGATAATCGACGCGACAACGAAGAACCCACCGATTGCATAAGATGCGGTTTTGACCGCCGGAATGCTCGCGGCAAAGTAGCCGCAGACGTTTAGGCCGATTCCCCAGGCCACGGCGCCAACCAGGTTGGCGCTCGAAAACTTGTAGTAGTTCATCTTGGCGATGCCGGCGATGGATGGCACGAATGTGCGGCCCCACGGCACGAACCGGCCGACCACGATGGCCCACCAACCCCAGGCTGCAAAAAGCTTCTCGCTGCGGTCGATGCCGGCGCGAATCCACTTGCCCTTGCGCTTGTCTAGGTATGGCCGCCCGAGCCTGAGGCCAAGCGCGTAGCCAACCTGATCGCCGAGCCAGGCGGCAACGCCGATGCCGATCGCCATGACCCAGATATTCACCTGGGATGCAGCCGTGGCCGCCACTAAGCCGGCGGCAAACACCAGCGAGTCGCCGGTGATGAATGGCAGAAAGGCTCCGACGAACAGGCCGGTGCCGGCAAAGACCAAGCCCCACACCGCGATGTAGAACAGCACCGGGCCGAGTTGGCCCGACCATCCGGCGATCTGGTCAGAGATCGACGCGAATGGCTGGTGCGGAAGCAGCGCGAGTGGGGCGGTCATTGGTTAAGGCTAGAGCCTAGATGTTGCCGTGCAGAACGATTTCGCTCAGCGGCAGACGTGTGCGGTCGGCAACCTCGCGGTCGTAGGCAGGACCCTGCAGCTGGCTGGCTGGGGCAACCTTGCCAACGGTGACGACGAGCAGAACCTCGAGGTCGTTGGCGAGTTCGAGGCTCTTGTGTAGGTCGTCGTGCAGGATTCCCGCCATCTGGTGGGTGTACAGACCGAGCGACTGCGCCTGAAGGCTGAGGTTGGCGACGGCCAAACCTGCGTCATACCAAGAGATGCGGCGAGGGCTGCCATCCTCGTTGGTGCGCTGCACCGAAACGACGATCATGGCCGATGCAGCAGGTGCCCAGGATGCGTTGAACCCGCTCAGGCCTGCGACGACCTTGGCGTGCAGGTCGGTGCCGCGCTCGGCAACCGAGAAGCGCCACGGCTGAACGTTGTTGGCCGAGGGAGCCCAGCGGGCGGCTTCGAGAATCGAGACGATTTCGGCCTTGCCCAGCGTGTGGGTCGCGTCATACGAGCGTGGCGACCAGCGCTCTGCGATCAAGTCGTGAATGGGGGCTGCGGTGACGGCGGTTTTGTTGAGCTCTGAGTTAGACATGGCATCTCCAACCTCGGTTTGTGGCCGAGGTATTCCTGTAGTGGTTAGATGCTTAAGTCTAGTCCCTATTTACTAGGATGCCCAGTTCGGCCACCAGGGCATCGACGTCATCCTCGGTTGTGTCCCACGAGCACATCAGGCGCACCTGGCCTGTGGCCTGGTTCCAGACGTAGAAGCGAAACTTCTGCTGCAGTTTCTCGGTGACCTCTGGGTCAAGAATCGGAAAGACCGCGTTGGCCTGAGTTGGGTTGGGAATCTCTACCCCGAGAGCCTCGATGCCGGCGTGCAGGCGGGCAGCCATGGCGTTGGCGTGAGTCGCGCTGCGCCTCCAGAGTTCGTTGTCAAAGAGGGCGAGCAGCTGGGCGCTCACGAAGCGCATCTTGCTCGGCAACTGCATCGAGGTCTTGCGCAAAAACGGCAGCGCGTCAGCTAGGTCGGGGTTTAGCACCACAACCGCCTCGGCCGCGAGCGCTCCAATCTTGGTGCCGCCAAACGAGAGGATGTCAACGCCGGCCTCGGTCGTGAACTCTTTGAACGAGAGGCCCAGCGCGGCCGCGGCGTTTGAGAGCCGAGCGCCATCCATGTGAAGTTTGATGCCGTGTTTGCGACAGGTGGCCGAGATGGCCTTGATCTCGTCGAGGCTATATACGGTGCCGAGTTCTGTGGTCTGGGTGATCGAAACCGCACCAACCTGGGCTCGGTGCACGAAGCCGACGTCGAACATCTGGCTTTCGATGAGCTCGGGGGTGAGCTTGCCGTCTTCGGTCGCGACCGTCCAGAGCTTGATGCCCGCCATCTTCTCGGGGGCGCCGCCCTCATCGGCGTGAATGTGTGCGGTTGCGGCGCAGATCACCGCCTCCCAGCGGGTGAGGCACGCCTGAAGCGCGGTGACGTTGGCACCCGTGCCGTTGAAGACCGGATAAACCGTGGCCTGGCTGCCGAACTGCTCTGCGATCACCGCATTCAGTCGCGCCGTGACAGCGTCGTCGCCATAGGCGATTTCGTGGCCAGAGTTGACCTCGAGCATCGCGCTCATGATCTCGGGGTGCACCCCTGCATAGTTGTCGCTGGCAAATCCGCGCCAGATTTTTCGCTCCATAATCCAAGGCTAACCCGTGAAGTAGGCTGGCAGTTATGTCACGTCGAGGCCTTCTGCTATTTCTTGCCGCGGGAGTCGCCTGGGGCCTCCCATACATGTTCATCCGCTTTGCCGACCGCGACTTTTCGGTGCCGATGATTGTCTTCTCGCGCGTGCTCATCGGTTCAATCGTGTTGATTCCGCTGGCTCTCAAGCGCGGTGCCTTGATCCCCGCGCTAAAGAGGTGGCGCGTGGTCTTGGTCTTTGCGCTTCTCGAGATGGTCGGCCCGTGGTGGCTCATCACCAGTGCCGAGAACGGGCACATCACCAGCGGCCTGGCCGGCCTGCTCATCGCCACGGTGCCGTTCTTCTCGATTCCCATCGCGTTCTTCTACATGGGCGACAAATCTGTCACACACCCCAAGACCCTTATCGGTCTTGTTATCGGATTCCTAGGTGTCTTCGTCTTGGTCGGCATCGACGCCGTGACTACCAACCTGGATGTCGGCTGGGTGCTGCTGGTGATTCTCGCGGCCATCGGCTACTCGATTGCCCCTGCGGTTGCGGCCAAGATGGCGCCCGAGGTGCACTCCTCTGGAATCATTTCGCTCTCTATGGCCGTGGTCGCGTTGATCTACGTTGGGCCGGCGCTCACTCAGCCCCTAGCGCCTGGCGTTACTACCCCGTCGGCCATGGGCTGGGTCTCGCTCGCGGTGCTCGGCGTTGTTTGCTCGGCGGCGGCGTTTGTCATCTTCTTCGCGCTCATCAAAGAGATCGGCTCGGCTCGCGCGACGCTCATCACCTACCTGAACACCGCCTTCGCAATCGTCTTGGGCATAATCTTCTTGGCAGAGCCACTGACCATAGGCATGGCGGTTGGGTTTCCGTTGGTTTTAGTTGGGTCATACTTCGCCGGACGCAAGCACGCCTAAATGAGTTATGCGCCACTCGACGTCTAGGTCTGGCGCAATGAGCACCGTGGCATCTGCCAAGAGGTGATTGCGCACTCGAGCTATGCCCCACGGCTCGAGCAACTGCTCGGCAGACACCTCGCGCTCAACCAGCCCGAAACCGTTCGCCTGGCTCAGAAGCGCGGGCTGGCTCGAAATCAATACCGAAATGTCTATGGGGCGAGGGGCCTTGGCGTTGGCATTGCCGACCGCCCGCCTGAGCTCGGCAACACTGCCCGATGACCGGTAATCGACAAAAACCTGAATGACTAGACGCTGGCCCAAAATGCTCACCTTCTTGGGCAGCCGAGCGTCGGCAACCCAACGCTCATTAAACGAAAGGCCACCCACATTTAATGCGGGTGGCGATTCGAGGATGCCCTTTGGGCTCAGGCGAGCTTTCTCGCCCCAACGCGATTACTTGCGCTTGCCCTTTTTCTTCTTGCCCTTGTAGACCACGGCCTGGCCGAGAACCCAGTTCTTGCCGTCGAGGATCATGGTCGGCGAGCCATAGAGCTCGTAGCCGTCGGCGATGTGCTGCGAAACCTTCTCGCAGAAGCCCTGGCCATCAATGCCGGTGAGCATCTTGTATGCCTTTGGCGCAGCAGGCTTGGCTGCTGGAGCGGCGACCACAGGGCTCGCAACGGGCCTCTTTGCCGCTACCGCGCGGGTGGCAGGCTTCGCTGCAGGCTTTGCAGCAGCGCGAACAGCTGGCTTGGCAGCAGGCTTCGCTGCAGGCTTAGCGGCAGTGGTCTTTGTGGTGGTCTTGGCTGCAGTTGCCGCAGCTGGCTTCTTGGTTGTTGACATACCTAAATTTTAGGTTCAGGTTAACGCAAGGTAAACACAACCAGCCTGTTAGCAAGTGAATTGTGCGTTTACCTTGTGAACGGCCCGAGCGTCATCCTAGAAAAGGCGTGAGTGGTTGCCGTCGAGCCCGCGCATGGCCTCGTAGTCGAGCACCAGGCACTCGATGCCACGGTCTTCGGCGAGCTTGCGGGCCTGCGGCTTGATCTCTTGAGCCGCAAAAATCCCGCGCACCGGCGCAAGCAGCGAGTCGCGGTTGAGCAACTCGAGATACCGGGTCAACTGCTCGACGCCGTCGATGTCGCCGCGACGCTTGAGCTCGACCGCCACGGTTGCGCCGGAGGCATCCTTGGCCAAAATATCGACTGGCCCGATCGCCGTCATGTATTCGCGGCGAATCAGGGTCGACCCATCGCCAATCAAGTGGATGTGCTCGGCCAAAAGCTCCTGCAGGTGCGCCTCAACGCCATCCTTGACTAGCCCAGGTTCCTCGCCGAGGTGGTGCTCGACATCGCTGAAGACCTCGTGAATCGAGACATAGAGGATGTCGGCAGACTTGGTCTGGCTCACGCGCCACACCTCGATCACGCCCAGCTCGGCGGCCTCGGGTTCTGGCTCATGCACGCTGATGGTGCACGGCGGGTTCATCCAGTTGAGCGGTTTGTATGACCCGGTGTCGGCGTGAACCAGAATCGAACCGTCGCCCTTGAGCATGAGCAGGCGCGTGGCCAAGGGCAGGTGGGCCGAAAGGCGGCCGGCGTAGTCGACCGAGCAGCGAGCAATAACCAGGCGCATCTGCTACTTGGATTTGTTGAGAAGCTTGGTCTCGAGAGCCTCGAGCCGGTCGATTAGGTGACCGAGGGCCTTGTCTTGGTCGTTGAGGTGCATCTGGATTTCTTTGGCCTCTTCGAGGATTGCGGTGGCATCCTCGTATGTCGCAATGGCGCGCTTCTCGCTCGACTCGGCCTGAATGTTCTGACCCACGATGATCACCGGCAACAGAACCAGCTGCAAGAAGGTCTGGGCAACCCAGCTGACGATCACCAGGGCGCTGCCCGAAGATAGTGCTGCAGGCAGACTCACCAGCGTCAAAGCAAAGAACGCGTAGGCGGCCCACATTGTGCCAACCGAACTGGTGATGGCTAGGCCGAGCTTCTGATTAATAGCCTGGATGCCCCGCAGCGGCTTCTCGGGTTCGAGGCTCGGTGCCACTGTCTTTGGCGCAATAACTTTCTCGCGAACGACCGGCCCCGCCTTAGCCCGCTTCTCAACGTGCGGGTGCTGCTGATATGTGTAGCTGGGCTTATTGCTCATCGGTCTTGCTGATCTGAATCTTCTCGTTATAGCGAATCTCGAGCTTCATGCTCGGCGGCTCAACGACGAACGACTTGACGTTTACCTCATCCACCCGGTGCTGCACCAGGTTCTCTACCCGAGCCTTCAGGCTTTCGGCATCCATCTCGAAGAAGTCGACGGTGGCGTTCACACGCACCACGGTGCGATCACGAAGCAGCCAGGGGCTGTCAATCACGAAGATGGCGGCCACCAGGATGCCACCGTAAATCGCCTTGTCAGCGAGCGCGTAGCCCGGCAGGCCCACGATGAGGCCGGTGGCCAAAGCAATCAGCAGGTAGGTCATTTCGATCCATCCGGCGGTATCGCTTCGGAGGCGCATGATCGAAATCACAGAGAAGAGCGCAAAACCAACACCGAGAGACAGCGTGTACGAAGCCAAGGCACCAGCCAGAGCAAAAAGAACGATGTTCATGATTGCGATTGCCACCGCGAATTCGCGCTGGTGGTGGCGGCGGTAATAGAACGCGAAAGCGAGCAAAATAAGGACCGCCAGGTCCATTGCGATTGAGGCGCCGAGCTCTACGTAGTTAGAAGTCACAAGGCTAGACTAAACCAAATGAACAGCAAAGTGGCCGCTAGAACCAAGGCGCTGCTCGCCCTACTGGCGATGCTCGCCACGCTGTTCGTCGTGCCACAGCAGCCCGCGCAGGCCCTTTCCCCGCTGACGCTGACCGACCTGTTTTCCGACACCACAATCGTGACGGCAAAGGTCCAAATTGCCCCGGGCGACATCCTCGCCCTGAAGGCCGCGCCGACCAGCTACGTGCCCGCCACCATCATCCTGAGCACCCCCACATCCACAACCGGCCTGATCAATGTCGGCCTCAAACTCAAGGGCAGCACGAGCCTCACGGGCGAGACCAACCTCGACGACGTCAGCGCACGCCCATCCGTGAAAATCAAGTTCAACTACAAGTCGCTCAAGAAGCAGCGCCTGCTGGGTCTAAAGCACATGACATTGAACTCGATGAGCCAAGACACGAGCCACATTCACGAGTGGGCGGCGTACAAACTCTTTAACGCCATGAACGTTCAGGCACCAACCACCGGCTGGGCTCACGTCACCATCAACGGAACCGATCGCGGGCTCTATGCCAACATCGAGACGCCTGACGACATTTACCTCAGCAAGCACTACTCGACCCCCAGCCAGCACCTATATGAGGGTGTTGCGCTAGCCGACCTGATGCCGGGAAACGACAGCGGCACGGGAGACACCGGAGCGTTCACCACCACCGAGGGATACAGCCAAAACCCATCCAAGGCCGACCTGACCAAGCTGATCGCCGCTGCCAATAAGTCGCTGCCAACCTGGTGGAAGCAAATGGCCACCATTGCCGACCGCGGCGAATTCATTCGCGAGTTTGCGGTTGAGAACTTCATTGGCCACTGGGATGGCTACACCGGACCAATCATCAACAACTATTACCTGCGCGACGACATGCAGGGCTACTTCACGATCATGCCGTGGGGAACCGACCAGACCTTCGGAGAAAACCGAGCAACACCGGCGGTGGCAGACATTTACAGAACCTCGATGACGGCTCCGGCCATCGGGTTTCCGTGGATTCAGAGCAACTTTCACGTGGCCACCAAGAAGCGCGGCCTGCTTTTTAGAAACTGCCTCGCCTACTCCCCTTGCTTCACCGAGTACCTGCACGATCTAAAACTGGTGAGCGCCAAAGCCAGCTCGATGAAGCTAACCACCATGATGGGCAAGGCCGTTAAGACCACCGCGCCATTTGCCATTGAAAACACGGCCGCCGAGGCAAGTGCCACCATCGCATTCGTGGGACTTCAGCAGAAGTCGGTGGCGGCGCTCGTCGCGAAATACAAGGTCAAGTAATGTCTCGCGCGCGCATCCGGGTTGTCTTTCTGCTCTTCTATTTCGAGGCATGGGACTCGCTCGCCGAGGTTTACGAAATCATGCGCAAAGATGAGCGCTTCGAGCCGATTGTCGTGACGATTCCACGCAAGCTGACCGGTTACGAAGACTTTGCCGACGAAGACAAGGTCAGCGCTTACCTCGATGCGCGGCAGATTGCGCACCTGCGCTTCGACCTCACCGACAGCATGGATGGGTTGAGCCGCCTTCGCGAACTAGCCCCCGACTACCTATTCTTGAACTACCCGTGGCAGCGCAACTACCAGCCCGGCTATCAGATCGAAAACCTGGTTGAGTTCACCAAGGTTTGCTACGTGCCATACTTCTCGCTGCCGCTGGTAAACGAACCCGGCGTGGATGGCGTCGCGCCGCACCTGTTCACGCAGCCGACCCACAAGCTCGCGCACCTGATCTTTTTGCAAGACGCCACGGTCAAGGCAGCTCTCGACGCGAGCGAACATGTCGGTGAGGCGCACCTTACTGGCACGCCAAAGATCGATGCGCTGCGCCAGAAGGCCATCACCGAGGCGGCCGAGTGGCCGATCGCTCGCAGCACGCCTGAGCGCAACTTCAGGCTGGTCTGGGCGCCACACCACTCATATGGCGAGCGGTGGCTGAACTTTGGCGTCTTCACCGAGATTCGGCAGCAGATGCTCGACTACGCGGCGGCGCACCCAGAGCTCGACATCGTGCTGCGGCCGCACCCATTCTTGTGGGGCACCCTCACCGACCGCGACCTTATGACGGCCGCAGAGCTGGCCGACTGGCGAGCCTCCTGGGATGCCCTGCCGAACACAGCAACTCACGAGGTTGGTTCATACGCGAGCCTCTTCTTGGCAACGGATGCGCTGTTTACAGACGGCATCTCGTTCTTGGCGGAGTACCCGTTGGTCACCGGCAAGCCAACCATCTTCTTCGAGAAGGCCGGCCACTGGTCGTTCACACCCATCGGCGAGATTGCGGCTGCGAGTTCGGTGCGCGTTGCCGACTTCGGCTCGTTCGAGGCCGCCGTAGATGCCGCCAAGGCGGGGCTCATGCCCGACCGCTGGTCAGAGATTGCCACGCTTCAGGCGGCGGCAAGCCCCTACCCCGGCGAGGCAGCCGCGCGCATCGTCGACATCGTGCGCGAAGACGCCGGTTTGGCGAACTTCTCTAGTTAGTCTGGCTGGCGCTCGGCGCCGGCTTTGGCGCCACAATCTTGAGGCTGCCTTCTGGCGCACGAGGCATTAGCTCAACCCAGGTGTTGCCCGGCGCAAGCTTGACGTCTTGGTGATTTGCCTTGAGCACAATCGGCGCCGTCTGGCTGGCCTTGGTCCAGTTTGCCCGCACCATCTTGCCCTTGGTGAACACCCAGGCCGAGCCGCTACTGACCATGGTTGTCTTGGGCACGTATCCGTAGGTGCGATCGATGCGCACCTGCAAGACGACCACGTTCACGGCACTGATCTGGCGGCCGGATGCCTGGTCGAGCAGGGCCCTGCCGTCTTGGTTGCGCACGAAAACCCCACGGCTAGCCACCGAAACCCACTCTGCCCTTGCTGCTGGGTACGAGACCTTAAAGCTTGTGACCGGCGAACCGGTTGTGGCGGCGGTCGCATCCAGGATGCTCGTTGAGTGCTTGAACAACTCTGCCGGCGGTGCCAACTTAGAGTTGTGCTGAGCCAGTCGCTTGACGTTGACCACCACGTTGTGCGGCGCTTCTCGATTGCTGACGCGCTTGAAGGTGCCCTTTCCCTGCTCTTCGGTTTCATCCGCGTTGAAGACATTGGTTGCCCGCATCATCTTGACGAACTTGAGCTGACCGCCCGAATAGCAGACGATGCCGCCGAAGGGGCTCACGATGTCTGGGTCCATTGGGCGAATCGAACGAACCGGCCCCACAGCGGTTGGCTTGTGCGAGTGCCAAACGGCAACGAATCTGGTCAGGCCGCCCTCAACCATTTCGTCAAAGACGATGTCGGTCTGCCCGAGATTGATCTGAGGCCTAGCTACGTCGAGGTTGTCGACCTTGCAAGCCACCGACGGCAGCGCCAGGTCTTTGTTGGTGCCGGCGACATACTTGACGCCGGTTAGCGGGGCGATGTCATAAGAGATCGGGGTCGCGCTCGCGCTGGGGCTCAGACTCGGGCTCGCGCTGGTATCCGGTGTTGCTGTACCGCTCGAACAGGCCGCCAGCGAAAGGGCCGCCAGGGCTATGAAACCAAACTTGAGTGCGCTTTTGATGACCACGAAGTCAGCCTACTTGCGCAGCACCCAGGTTCTGCTGATTGCCGCGACTCGGTAGGCCGGGGCGGCAGTTGCCTTGACCGTGCAGGTGCCGGCCTGGGTCATGGTAGCAACGGTCTTGCCGCCGATCACCGAAACCGTGCAAGGACCAACCGTTGTGAATGCGGCAATCTTGCCGAGGTTGGTGCTCACGGTCGGGCCGGTTGCCAAAACCTTGGTGGTGACCCCGCCGAGCACGAACGAGCCGGCTGCAGAGAGGCTGGCTGGCCAGGTCTGGCCAGATGGCCCAACCGAAACGCTGAAACTCTTGCTCACATAGTTGTAGTCGAGGTCAGAGAAAGTCGGGATGGTGACGTTGCACGACCCCGAGGTTGCGGTGGCCTTGATGCCGCTCGGGATAATCACGCAAGGCCCGCTCACTGCAGAAGGAGTCTTTATGGTTCGCAGCATTCCGCCGTTGGGAACTAGGCTGCCGTCAGTCCAGGTGGCCTCGATGATCGGGTTGTAATCAGACCTGGTGCCCTTGACCATAAGGATTCGCGCGGTCTTGGTGACTGCCGAGACCGTGGAGTCGGCGGGCACTGTGACGCTGATCGAGCAGTAGCCCGATCCGGCATCCGCGGTTAGGTTTATGCCTACCGCGTGGCAGCGACCAGAGGTGGTCACAACCGGCGTGGATGTCGAGTTCTTGGTGAGCACGAGTGGCACGGTGGTGCCGGCCGGGATACTCGCGATGGGGTCGATGGTCAGTTCGCCCACCGAGTTCACGAAGGTCACCGAATACTGGGCCGTATCGAAATAGAAGGTCGAGTCTTCGGGCGAATCCACCATGATTCGGCACGAACCCGCGGTTAGCGCGGTGACTGCTCCCGTGTTGAGGTCAACCTTGCAGACGTCTGCTCCCCAACTCACGTAGTACTTGAGCTGCCCGCTGCTGCGGCGAACCACGTTTGGGCGCACCTTTGCTCCCGGCGAATAAACGGCATCCGGGTAGGTGATCGAGAGGTTCGGTAGCTCCTTGATCGGAGACAAAAAGCTGGTTAGTGCGCTGGCACGCGAGGTCATTGTGTCTTTGGTGACCTGCACAAGAAAGAGTGCGCTGTTTACGTCAGATTCCTTGCGGGGGTCGGCGGCCTGATATGGCTGAATAACCTGCCACACCTTGTCGACCTCTTGCGTCAGGTTGAGGGTTGGCTCAATCTCATGAATCTTGGCCAGTGCTGCGGTGTAAAGCTGGGCACATGGCGCATACGAGATGCACTTGCCGGTCATCAACGCGCCTGAATCGACAAATGGCGCCTGCCACTGCGCGTAATAAGGCGCATCGTTCCAGGTTTGGTCGGAGCCCCAAGGAAGCATCGTGAAGACGCCGTGCTTATTCGAGTGCACGTAGTAGTTGTTTGGCCAGCCGCGCTCGTAGCCATCCCAGTGAGCGATGTAGTGCTCGACCGCCCACTCTGCGGTCATCTCTTTCAGGTCGGCCAGGCCTCGCATCGCCGTGTACCAAGCGGCTCCCGACAGGTTGGTGTTTGCCTCGGCAAGAGCCTTTAGGTCGCTGAGGTCGGCTGGGTCACCTTCGTCTGGCTGAAGGCCGGCGTAATAGCTGGTGTTTAGCTCTTGCCCGTAGCCGCCCTCGTAGAGGTGCTGAGTCGAGCCGTACCAGCGCTTGAGCGAGCTCTTGTCGTAGGTCTCGATGTTGGCGTGCAGGCCATAGTCGGTGCCGTTGAGGTAGACCTCGGCGTAGCCAACCCGAGGTGCGGGCACTCCCATCGCCCTGAACAGGCGGTAGGCGTGAACCTCGTGCAACATGGATGGGTCTTGTACCATGTTGTTTAGCGTCAACTTGCGCAGGCCCATGATTCGCTGGTTTGTGTTTGCCCCGTAGTTGATCTTTACCTTGAAGGCAGCTTTTTGCGAAAGCTCGCGGTGCGAACCCCACATGCCCTTGAGGTGGATGCCAACGTCGAGCGGGCCGATTACGGTGCCATCCTGGAGGGTTAGCTTGATTGTGCCTGGCTGAAAGTCGGCATAGGAGTTAGCGGTTAGGTTTGCGATTCCGGTCTGGTCGAGCGTGAGGTCGACGCGGTTCACGACCAGAGGGTTGAATAGCGGGGCCTGAGTGTCGGTGCCCTCGACGTAGGTTTTGTCGATCGGCACGGCAGCCTTGACGACGGGGGCGGCGGCCTGTGCAGGCGCGCCTGTGATCGGCGAAATCAAAGTCGCCAACAGTGCTACCACAGTGGCGACGGATCCCCTGCTGATCCTCATTCGAAACCCTTCTAGGCCTAGGGCTTAAGACTAAACCCTCACCCAGAAAAGTTCAGCCGAGGTGGCTGAGAACTTGCTGAGTGAGGGCCTAGCGCAGAAGGTGCTAGTTGTGCAGAGTGATTCTGACTCGACGGATTGGGTCACCGACGACAAGGTCGTTTCCGCCCCACTTGCCAGTCGCATCCAGCTTGGGGAACGTGTTGTTCACGTATCCACAGGCGTACTGAGCGCGGTTGGTAGCCAGAGCCTTGTCAACCGCCAGCACAGTTGGGCCCATCGTGTAGCCAACGCAGTCAGCCACGGTGAATCCGGGGTTCGCCTTAATCCAGGTGCTGATCTGAGACTTCATATCTGAGGTAAGCAGCGGCGAACCTGGGGCGAAGCCCGAGAATTCCTTGTAGACGATTTGCGTCTGCCAAGTTGCCCTCGCAGTGACGTCTGCACGTCGCACAGAGATTGTCTGGCCCGGCTGAAGTACGCCGTCGCCTACCTTCCAGCCCGCGAAGTCGTAGCCGAGTCGCTTGAATCCGCTCGCCTTCGGCAGCTGGATGTCTCCCCAACCCTGAATAGGCGCTGGCGCATCTCCGCTGGTTGCTCCAGGCACGGTGAAGCTGACCGTAAAGACCAAGGCGTTCCACTGCGCGTATGCGGTCACGTTTCCACTGGTGAGAGTGAAGGTGTCACCGGCTGAATAGGTGGTGTTCCCCACCTGCCAACCGCCGAATACGAAGCCGGCGATTGCCAGCTTGCCCGCAGATGGCAAGGTCACGGTTCCGAAGCCCGAGACCGACGTCGGCACGGCGCCGGTGGCTCCGTTCGAGTCGAAGTTCAGCGTGTAGACAATGGCCGTCCATACCGGGGTGGCCGTGAAGCTACCACTGGTCAGTTCGTAGCTAGCACCGAGCGCGTATGTCTGGCCGTCGATGCGCCATCCGGTTAGTTGATAACCGGAGCGAGTCAGGTTGCTCACTGGCAGAGTGATTGTGCCATAACCGCTGGATGCGGCTGGCGCGGTTCCGCCCGTGGCGTTGTTGTTGCCGTAGGTAATCACGAAGACAATCGGAGCCCAGATCGCGGCAGCGTTGACGTTGCCGCCGTTCAGCGAGTAGCTGCTACCCAGCGGATACACAGCGTTGTTGATCGACCAACCGGTTAGCTTGAACCCGGCGCGAACCAGGTTGCCGCCATCCGAGAGTTTCACAGTGCCGTAGCCGCTGATAGCGGCGACGGCGCCTGAGTTTGCCTCTGGAGCGCTGTAGGTGAGCGAGTAAACCAACTTCTGCCAGATCGGGGCCGCGTTTGCGTCACCGTTGGTGAGGTCGAAGCTGGCGCCTGGAGCATAGGTAGCACCAGCGATACGCCATCCGATAAACACGTACCCATAGCGGCTCAGCGAGCCGGCACCGGCGATCGTCTTGGTTCCAAAACCAGAGTCGGCAGCCGGGGCGTTTCCGCTATCGGCATCCTTGGCACTGTATGTCAGGTTGTAGACAATCGGTGTCCAGGTCGCCGAGAGCAGTTGGTCACCATTGGTAAGACTGTATCGACCACCCGCCTCATAGGTTGAGCTCCCGTCGCTCCATCCACCGAATGTGAACCCAACGCGGTTGAAAGCAATAGCGGTAGGAAGCACCTTGGTGCCGAATCCCGAGATAGCCCCAGGAGTGGTTCCCGAGCCACCATTTAGCGCGAAGGTCAGGTTGTAGACGATTGGAGTCCAAACCGCCTGCAAGATCACGTTGCCCGAGGTCAGGCTAAAGGTGCTGCCCGCCGGGTAGGTCGTGCCTCCGTAGCTCCAGCCACCAAAGGTGAAGCCAAGCTTGGCGAGGTTGCCCGCAGAAGGCAGCGTGACCGATCCGAATCCTAGGATGGCGCTCGGGAGCGTGCCGTTTGCGCCGTTTGCCGTGAAGCTCGCGTTGTAAACCAACGGGTTCCAGATCGCTTTAGCCGTGACGTTGCCCGAAGTCAGGTTGAAGCCCGAACCCGCAGCAAAGGTGGCGCCAGAAATGTTCCAGCCAGCGAAGGCGTAGCCATACCTTGTTAGCGAACCCGTATTAGCCGACAGCGTCACGCGACCGTAGCCGCTGATGACCGCAGGAACACTGCCGCCATCGTTGCCGTTGCCGTCAAAGGTAAGCGCATAGACGATTGGGTTCCAAACCGGTGCTGCGGTTGCATTGGCGGTGAGGTTGTAGCTGCCGCCTGCCGCATAGACAGTTCCGTTGATCTTCCAGCCGCCAAAGGTGAAGCCAACCTTGGCCAGGTTTCCGGTGTTGCCCGCGAGAATCACGTTTCCTACACCGGTAGTTGCCGCAGGAGCCGTTCCGCTAGTTGCGCCGATGTTGGAGTAGGTGATTGCCTTGACACCAGCGTTTACCCATACGGCGGTCGCTGTCACGTTTGCACCGGGGATGAACGAGGTGTTCGGCTGGTAAGTGGTGCCGCCAATCGACCAACCACCAAACGTAAAGCCGCTCTTAGAGAGGTTGCCCGGACCAGCGAGGGTAACCGCAGAACCAGCAGTAGAGACACCATTAGCAGGCAGCGATCCACCAGTATTGCCATTGCCCGCATACGTCACCGTGTAAACAATCGCGCTCCACACAGCAGTAGCCGTCACATTCGAACCCGGCACAAACGCGACACCAGCGTCATAAGTGGTACCAGCGATCGACCAACCACCAAACGTGTAGCCAGCGCGAACCAAAGTACCCTTGCCGGCAAGAACAACCGCAGAACCAGCAGTAGAGACGCCATTAGCTGGCAGTGATCCACCAGTATTGCCATTGCCCGCATAAGTCACCGTGTAAACAATCGCGTTCCAGATGGCCCGAGCTGTGACATCGCCTGACTGTGGAATGTATCTGGCCCCTGCGGCATAGGTCACACCATCGATGGTCCAGCCACCGAATGCGTATCCTGGGCGTGCCAGCGAACCCTTGCCCGAGAGGCTGACCCCCCCAAACGCTACCGAGTCGTCATCGGCTGGCGCCGATCCGCCGGTATTACCGTTGCCAACGTAGTGAACGTGATAGACGATCGCGTTCCAGATCGGAGTTGCGGTTTCGTCGCCCGAAGGAACATAGTGCTCACCGGCGGAGTGCTCTGCGCCGTTGATTAGCCAACCGCCGAAGGTGTATCCGTAGTTCTCAAGGTCCCCCGCGTCAGGCAAGACGATTTCAGTGCCTGCGGTGGAATCCAAAGAACTCGGGCAAGTTCCCGATGTAGAAACAGTGCAGTCGAAGGTGACGGTGTGCACGATAGGCGACCAGACAGGGTCAGCTACTACGTCGTGCACGAGCAAGAAGCCGTTGTCGTAGAGATCCCAGATGCTGCCTTCGATGAGCCAACCTGTTTGGATGTAGCCGTTCTTGACCAGGTCGCCAGGCATGAACAGGATGGCGCTTGTGTAGTAATCGCCAGTCTGGATGCCAGGGCCAACACCAGTGTCGGCCCCAAGGTTTGTGTAGGTGATGGAGATCTGATCGATTGCCCAGTGCGCAGTTGCAACGAGGTCAGTCGAAGTCAGATCCACATTTGAGCCGAGAGCATAGAGCTTTCCGTCGATGGTCCAGCCATCGATGTGGTGGCCATCCCAGGTCAACGAACCTCCGCTAGGTGCGAGTTCCACCGAACCGTAGCCAGTGACAGCTGCTGGTGCGCTACCGCTAGTGGCCGAACCGTCATCCTGGTATGAAAGCTGATAAACGTTGTCGACCCAGAGAGCGTATGCGGTGACATCGCCCGAGGTCAGAGACACTCGTGCGCCTGGGAGGTGTGTGACGCCGTTGATTACCCAGCCGCCGAACACCTTGATGCCGTTGGTGAGGCTGCCGGTGTTGCCAACAATCGTGACGTCTCCGTATCCGTCGAAACCAGTAGGCACTGCTCCGCCGTCGCTGCCGCTGCCGTCATAGACGAAGTGGAAGACGATTGGAGTCCAGATAGCCGTAGCCGTCTCGTTGCCGGTTGGAACGTATCCCTTCTCGCCAGCTGCATGGGTCACGCCATAGATGTCCCAGCCGCCAAATGAGTAGCCAGGGTTGACCAGCGTGCCTTGGTCGGGAAAGTCAACCGAAGATCCAGCGGTCGAGACCTCGTCAGCAGGAGTGCTTCCGCCCGTCGCGCCACCGTCGGCGAAGGTCAGTGTGTAGACGATTGGATCCCAGATTGCAGTGAAGGTCACATCTGCGTTGGTTGGGAACGAGTAGGTTTCGCCTTGGTGGTAGGTGTTACCCGCCCAGGCCCATCCGCCAAAGGTGTAGCCAGATTTGACTAGGGTGCCTTGATCAGAAACCGTGACACTCTGGCCCGAGTCTGAAGAGACGCTGCCGCTATCGGCACCGTTGCCGTCATAGGTGACGGTGTAAACCGAGACGACAACCGCGTTCCAGATTGCGGTGGCGGTGACGTTTGAGAGAAGCGGGTAGTTGTCGCCACCGTTGTAGTTGGTTGCACCAATGGTCCAGCCACCGAACACGTATGACGTAGTGGTGTTGCCGACTAAGAGATCGTTCTTGGTTAGAGTCAGGCCATCCTCAAGACATGCATTTGAGTATCCAACCGTTGGCGAGAGAGTCTCGTTTGCGCCGTTCGTGTCATACGTGATCGTGTACTGCGACCAGTGCGGAGTTGCGTTGGAGTCTGCTTGGAGGTCGAAGGTCGCTCCCGCCGCATACTGCACCCCGTTGATGTCCCAGCCATCGAAGTAGAAACTTCCTGCATCGAGGTTGCCCACGTTGCCAGGCAGTGAGATCTGGCCAAAGCCTGTGATGTCAGCCGGTGGGTTGCCTTGGAGTGCACCTCCGAAAGTAAGAGTGTATTGACCCCAAGTCGCGGTTGCAGTGACGTCGCCGGTCAAGTTGTAGGTGTCACCTGGGCCATAGATCAGTCCGTTGATGTTCCAACCGATGAAGTAATGGTTCGAATAGGCCAGGGTGGCCTTGCCAGCAATAGGGACGTTTCCGTTACCGCCGGTGGCTGATGGCACGCTTCCCGAAGTAGCCTGCGAATCGGTGTAGGTGATGTGGTACGCATTCACCGTCCACTTTGCGGTGGCGGTCACATTGCCGGTGAGGCTGTAGGTGTCGCCTTCGGCGTAATCGGTTGAACTGATGGTCCAGCCGGCGAAGTCGAATCCGATCTTCGTCAAGCTTCCCGTGTTGTACGCCAGCGAGGTGTTCAGATAACCGTTGGTTGCGGCCGGTGCAGATCCGCCGTCGTTGCCGTTGCCCAAGTATGTGATGGTGTACTGCGACCACTTAGCGTTCGCTGCCACGTTGCCGCTCAGGGTGAAGGCACCACCAGCGCTGTAGCTCGAGGCCCCGATAGTCCAACCATCGAAATAGTAACCGGTCTTGACGAGCGATCCAGTGTTTGACGCAAGCGTCACAGT
>CANGNR010000011.1 GCA_947455385.1 Microbacteriaceae bacterium | reverse complement strand
GTGGCGGCCCTGTTGCCCTGTTCGATCACGTCCAGCGTCACGCTGGATTCGCCGGCGAAATCGGCCGCCGTCGGCCAGATTTCCATGCGATTTTGATAGAACTCGCGGTTTACGAATTGACCAAGAGATTGGCCGCCCTGCCGCCAGTTGACCGCCAGAGTCTCGAGACCAAAGCGGTCTCGCATTTCTTGATAAACGCTTCGCGACTCCGAGTCGACCTCTGCGCCCGAAGCCGAGCATTCGATTTCAAAACCCGTGGCGGCGGCGATTGCATCGTCTCCCCAGGCAATGACTTGCTCGGCCCTTGTCAGCGCAACAAGGTTTTCGGCAACGCTCGTGCCTGCGGCATCCAAGACGAACACGGCATCGAAAATCTCATCCGGCGCTACTACCTTGTGCACCTCGAACGGTGAGCTCATGACCACAGGCGCCAGCGCCTTCCAGACACCTGGCGCTGCCTCGGCGAGGGTTCGACCCGACACAGTCTTGTCAGACTTGAGCAACGAACGCAGCAGCTGCTTTTCGGTGGCATTGGACTCGATCGCCTTGTGCCAACTCTTCGACAGCTCAGCCGAAAGGGCGCCGGCTCCAGAGCGCACTAGTTCGGCGTCTGCCGCGGCAAACTCTGCCTCGAGTCGATTCACCTGCTCGCTCGAATAACGCAGTAGCCTGCCGTCGGTTGCAATCAACTGCTCGAGGGCACTCTGCCACCAGACCAGGTCTAGCTCTGCCGCCAACTGCTCTCGCTTCACGTGCAGTCGCCCGAAGTCGCGCACCACGTCGCCAAGCCCGGCAGCTCTCAACTGCCCTGTGACATCGGCACGCTCTTCGAGGTTGGCCAGAGCCGCGGTGTCTTCGGCAAGCGAGCGCAGCTTGACGGCCAAGTCGGCAATCGATAGTTTTGCCAAAACAGGTTCGGTCGACTGCGGGTCTAGGTGGCGCTGAACCCTCTCGAGATCGACGTGAAACGACTGATAGGCAACCAGAACGTCGCTGATTCCACCGGGCACGTGCGGCTGTTTCGAACTTAGGCAATAGCTCTGCCACTGTTGGCGGTAGTCGCGGGCGGCAGTCAACATTGCGTTCAGATCAGAGATGTGCGCGCCGGGACGCTGCAGTTCTTTGGCCAATTTCTTGAGTCGACGACGGCTGCTGCCCGGCATCGAAGACTTCGAGGTTCGAGCTGCCGTTGCCAGGATCAGGTCGTCGAGGTTGCGCTCAAAGACCTCCGGCCTAAATCTCTCTAGGATGTCGCGAATGCCGGTTAGCAGGCGAAGATAAACACCCCAGTCTTCGATGCTGGTCGCGTGCTTGAACTCAACCTTGGCGACGTAGTCGCGCATAAGGTCGGCCAGGCGCACGAATGCATCCTCGTGCAGTCTCTTGGTTAGCGAGAGAATCTGGGCCACCTCGGCCGAGTTATCGAACTCGGCCTGATACCAGGCGGTGTCTTGCGGACCAAAGTCGAACTCGCCCAGGCGCTGCGCCTCTGCCAGCAACTCGAGCGCCTTCGAGCGGTCGGCGTGCTGCATTAGGTGACCCGAATCGATTCTCGCCTTGCTCTGTGGCGCTTTTGGCATCGCCGAAAGCTGCGCCAGCTTTAACAGCACGTCAGAAATCGAATAGCCAACCTCTGGGTCACGGCGGTTGAGCGCGTCGAAGTAGTCCTCGATGCGGGCCTCTGCCTCTGCTCGACGTTGCCTTGCCCCATCGATCTGAGCCGGTTGGGCCTTTTCATTGCGCGAGATGGCACTGATGGCGTCGATCCAGGTGTTGTCTTCTCGAATTACGAGGCCGGGCAGACCAACGTCGGCAAATCGATCGGCCAGGTCATAGAGGGTTTGGCGTCGAGGCGCGACAACCAGAACCCGCTTGCCTGCCATGACCATTGCGGCCAGGGAATTGACAGCGGTCTGCAGGTATCCGCAACCAGGCATTGTTTCGACTGCAAAGCTTTGGCCGGCGACCGCGCGCGAAATCACCCGCTGCTGAACGGCGTCGGCGTCAGAGACCAGAAAAGGCTCTGCAACCTTGACGGGCTCAAGCTCGACGGGCTGCGCAGCGTCTGCGCTCGCAGCGAGTCGTTTCAGAACGGCGGTCTCTCGCTTGGCGAGGCTTGCCTCAAGCTCGATTGGCGCGGTCGCGAAATTTGTAATTACGAGAAGTCTCGAGGTGCTCAGGGCAACTGGCACGTCGATTTGCGCAACCTTGTCGAGCACGGCGATCGAAAGCAGGTCATCGCTCTGCGCCGCAGTAGCAAGGATGCCGCCGGTGTCGAGCTCGACACCGAAGTCGTTTTTGAGAGTCTGCACAAGCCCTGGATTCACTCGCGGGCTGCCGACAATCGCCACCTCGAAGTCGTTCGCCTTGGCGGTCAGCTCGACAGGCCAGAGCAGCAGCGGCAACGCAAGGTCGCCATCCTTGGATGTAAACGAGACCAGGCCGCCAGCCAAGAAAACGCTCGAGATTCCAGTGGTTGAGCCAAGGCGATCGGCCTTTGCCTTGATGCGTTTGGCCGCCGCAAACGAGCGAGAAAACGCGAGCGGGTCGCGCACGAGGTTGCTCAGGGTCGCAGATCGAGAAGAGACAAACTGGGCCATTCCGCCCGGATGTGCGCGCTCGAGGTCGATCTGCCCAAAGGCGTTTGCCTCAAAAAACAGAAGTGGGTTGGTTAGACCGATGGCACGGATTTCTTGCAGCAACGCATCCCAGTCGACCGCACCAAAGGTGCCTTCTCGCGGGGTCTGCTCAGTCATGCGATAAGCCTAACTTTGGCCCGCCCCAAGCCATCGAAGGCTTGCCCAGCACAGGGTATATTTGGGTCTTGCCGGCTCCGTAGCTCAGTGGATAGAGCAGAGGTTTCCTAAACCTTGTGTCGTAGGTTCGATTCCTATCGGGGCCACCAAAGTTAGCAGCCGCGAGAAAACCTTTTAGAACCCGGTGCCGGGAGTGACTCGAACGCCCTGAGCCTGGCCGAAGGCCTCATCGGTTTGGGTGAGGTAAACGATGCCCTCGATAAACGAGATGATGCTGGGCACAAAAGTCCACGAGAACAAGAGATAGAGAATGCCAAACCCGACCTTTTCAAGGTAAAACTTGTGCACACCTAGCCCGCCCACCAGCAAAGCAAGGACGCCCGCCGTGATTCGAGACTTGCCGCCAGGCACATAGACGGGAACAGCGGTCTGCGGAGCTTGAACGCCCGTGGGGTGACCGCACTGCGGGCACATAACCGCCTGGTCGCTGAGTCGGTTGCCGCAGTTGGCGCAATAAACGTCTGCCATTAGATTCCTCCAGATTTCCGAGGCTAGTCTGTCATGCCGCCGTCGGCAGAGCCAAGAACTCGTCCCACTGAGGCTCAATCTTCTCGGCACCGCGCACCAGCCAGGCGGTGCCGGTTGGCATCCGGGGCGAGTCCGCCAGCTGCCATCCGAGTTCTTCTAAGGTTTTGTCGCTCTTCTTGTTGTTGCACTTGAGGCAGCAGGCCACGAGGTTCTCCCATGTGTCTTTGCCCCCGCGCGACTTTGGCTGAACGTGGTCGATGGTGTTGGCGCTGCGCTGGCAATAGGCGCAGCGGTACTGATCGCGGCGCAAAACCCCACGGCGAGAAACGGGAACTATGCGACTGCCGGGCACGCGCACATAGCGCTGCAAGAGAATCACGCTCGGCAAGGCAAATTCTTGTCTGGCGCTGTGCACCTGACGGTCGGGAGCTCCGGCTAGCACGGTGGCCTTGTTATTCAAGACCAGAATTAGGGCTCGCTTGAAAGAGACCACGGCGAGCGGTTCGTAGCCAGCGTTTAAAACTAAGGTGCGCATTTCATCCTTTCGAATTCACCCACACGGCTTGTGAGTTTTCGGTTTTTGATGCCAACGCTCGCTTAAACAAAAAACGCGCCGTCAGTTAAGACGACGCGAAAGAGTCAGGCTCAGTTGGCAGGGTTGGGCGAAATGATCGAATTGGTAAACGTGCTTGGCAGGCATGCTCTCAATTTTCATAACGACCTCCTAACCAATTGACGTTGGCACCTTTGGTTCAGATTATGACCGGTGGATGAATTTGGCGGTAAAGAAACGTTGGCGTTTCGGTAACGGTTTCGCTAACTGGGCGGCCGCGGCGGCATCCAAGAAAACAGGCGCAATCTACTTCTGCGAGAAGATGCGCACGTAATGCACATCGGGGGTGAAGATCGGCGCCAACTTGACCTGATCACCTGGTCGAGGCGAGTGATAGAACTGGCCGTTGCCAGCGTAGATGCCATCGTGGCTGTCGTCGTTGAAGACCACCAGGTCGCCGGGCTTCGCATTCTTTTCGCTAACCAGGGCACCTAGCGCGTCTTGCGAACGCACAGAGTGAGGCAAGGCAACACCGAACTGCGAGAAGACAAAAGCAACGTAGCCCGAGCAATCGAACCCGGCCGGCGACTCGCCACCAAAGACATACGGAGTGCCGACATACTGCTCGGCGACCTTGAGCACCTTGCCGCCATCGATTTTGTTGTAAATCGGATTCGCGAGGTAATCATCGACCGTGAGGCCCGTGTACTTGCGATAAATGTTGAGGGTGTTCTGACGGGCCAGCTCGGCCTCGGTGGCCGACTTGTAGGTGCCGCGATCGAAAATCACGCTCTTGATGGCTGCGACCGTGATGCTTTGGCTGCCGGCGTTCTCGGCCAGTTGCTGCGCGTTCGAAGAAGTGAACTCGGCCATAGCGGTCTGGTCGGGGTTGAAGGCATAGGCGGGCAGGCCGAAGCAGGTGATCAGACCGGCCGCAATAGACATGGTCAAGACCGAGCGGAACTTCTTGTGATTTTCGCTAATCAGCGGCTTGCGACGCTGCACGACGTAGACCGAACCGGTCTGCGGGTCGCTCTGCGCGGTGGTTTCAAACGCCTTGCGCTCGGCCTTTAGCCGCTTGCGCTCCGCCTTTTCTTCTTGAAGTTGCAGCTTGCGCTGAAGCTTTGCCACGTGGGCGTCGCGCGACCTGAGTTCGAAGTCGAGGATGCTCGGTTTTACGTCGGCGCGGTAGCGACCAGCTGGCCTTTTAGCCATGATGTCCTCCCGCGGTTCCTTGGGCACCGCTTAGGCGGATGCGTCGACTGTCTCGTTAGATTTTACCCGAAGGGCCTAACCGAGGCTCAATTTGGGCGGTCACTCACAGGTAACCGCGCGAAACTAGGCGTCAACAAATAGGTGTTGGGCGTCGTCTGCGGCGAGGGTGACGCCATCCTGGTTTGCGCCAGCGAAGAACAGGTAGTGGTCGTCGTGGCGCTCGACACTGATGGCAGCACCAGGCATGAGTCCCAGGGTCTTGAGCTCGGCAAGGAGGTCGGCATCGACCTGCAGTGGTTCGCCGATGCGCCTGAGTACGAAGTCGCCCTGGCTCTTGCCGAGCCGTGCCATCGCGGCGGGCGCCGAAAGCACTCCGGATGCAAAACCGATGTTTTCGTGCTCACCAAGTTCGGCAAGGCCGGGAATCGGGTTTCCATATGGCGAAAGGTCTGGACGATCAATGAGCCCAAGAATCTTGCGCTCAACCTGCTCGCTCATCACGTGCTCCCAGCGACAAGCCTCCTCGTGCACAAACTCCCACTCGAGGCCAATGACATCGGCCAGCAGGCGCTCGGCCAGGCGATGCTTGCGCATCACGCGAATGGCAAGGATGCGGCCGTGCTCGGTCAACTCTAGGTGGCGGTCGTCGCTAACGACTAGGAGGTCATCGCGCTCCATGCGAGCAACGGTCTGCGACACGGTTGGGCCTGAGTGATCAAGGCGCTCGGCGATTCGGGCGCGAAGCGGCACCTGACCCTCTTCTTCGAGTTCGAGGATCGTCCGCAGATACATCTCTGTCGTATCGATCAGATCGGTCACATTTGCTCCAAATACTCGGCTCGCTCGGCCTCTGGGTCAAGACTAGCCCCAAGCCCAAAGGTAAACTTGAGTCATGCCTGAAATCGTAATTCCAAGTGAAATTCTGCCAGCCGACGGCCGTTTTGGTTGCGGACCATCGCGCGTTCGCGCCGCTCAGGTGTCCGCCCTGGCCACCGATGGTGCACAGCTGCTTGGAACCTCGCACCGTCAGGCTCCAGTGAAGAACCTGGTCAAGCGCGTTCAAGAGGGACTCCTCGACCTTTTTCATAACCCGGCTGGCTACGAGATCGTGCTCGGCAACGGCGGCTCGACCGCATTCTGGGATGCCGCCGCGTTCTCGCTCGTCGAGGCTAAGTCCCAGAACCTCGTGCACGGCGAGTTCGGCGCCAAGTTTGCAACAGCGCTGACCAACCCCTGGCTTCAGAAGCCAACCGTCATCAATGGCGAACCTGGCTCGCGCCTTGCCCTGCAGGCAGAGGACGGCGTCGACTCATACGCGTACGCGCAGAACGAGACCTCGACCGGTGTGGTTACCCCGGTTGCCCGTGTGACCGGCGCCGACGCTGGCTCGCTCTTCTTCACCGACGCAACCTCGGCTGCCGGCGGCATCGACTTCGACCCGCTCGAGACCGACGTCTACTACTTTGCCCCGCAGAAAAACTTCGCCTCGGATGGCGGCCTCTGGTTCGCGCTGATGTCCCCCGCCGCAATCGAGCGTGCCGAACGCATCGCGTCTAGCGATCGCTACATCCCAGAGTTTTTGAGCGTGAAGACCGCGATCGACAACTCGCGCCTCAACCAGACCCTCAACACTCCGGCCATCGCCACACTGTTTTTGCTGGCCGAGCAGATCGACTGGATCAACGGCAACGGCGGCCTCGGCTGGGCAGACGCACGCACCAAGGCTGCCTCGAGCCACCTCTATGACTGGGCCGAAAACAGCTCGTTTGCGACTCCTTTCGTGGCAAACCCAGAGCACCGCTCGCAGGTTGTCGTGACCATCGACTTTGATGGCGTGGATGCTGCCGCGGTGGCCAAGGTGCTTCGCGCAAACGGCATTGTGGATGTCGAGCCTTATCGCAAGCTCGGTCGCAACCAGCTTCGCGTGGCAACCTTTACCGCCACCGACCTAGCCGAGGTTCAGCACCTCACCAAGGCCATCGACTTCGTGGTCGAGCACATCGGCTAGCCATGCGCTTTTTCGTCAAAGACTCCGAGCGAAAGCCTGACCCTCAACCGGTCAAGGTAAACGCGCGTCTGGCGATTGGGTTCGGTTTAATTGCCTGGGTGGTTGCCCTGGTCTTACTTTTTGCTGGGCTTATTCCTACCACGTCGGCGCTGGAACCTGCCACGGCCATTGTGGGCCTTGCCCTTGGACTCTTCGGCTGGTTCTGGGTCGGTCGCCGACGCTGAGTCAGACTCATCCGAGTCTTCGTCTACCTGCTCGGTGGCTAGCTCTTCGGCTGCGGCAACCTCTGCCTCGACCTCGTCTTCGGTGAAGAGTTGCGACTCCGCGTCGTCATCGGCCGAGTCGTCATCTTCGTCTTCTGAGTCATCGTCGTCATCGGAGTCTTCGGAATCCTCGGAATCGCCAGCCTCGGCCGCGTCTGCGGCGCCTTGGGCCGCGAGCTCGGCCTGCAGAGCCTTGTAGTCGGCAAGACGCTCTGACCAGGGCACCCAGTCGGGGGCAACTAGCGCGTCTTCTCCAGGCAGCAAGAGAACCTCAGAGATGGTCACCTCGTGAGTCTTTTGATCTTCAAAAACGTTGACCGACCAGCGCCAGCCAACGTAGCCCTTGAGGCGCGACTCGAACATAAAGGTCTGCGAGCCGTCTTCTTCTGACTTCGACTCGATGAAGGCGCCAACGGCCGCGTGCGGAGCGTGCTCCTCAGCCGCGTGCTGGGCGATCGAACGAACGTCTGGTTTAGTCATCGAGTTCGTCTGCGAGCTTGCGAAGCAGTGCGGCAATCTTGCGGCTGTGTGCCGACTCTGGGTACTTGCCGCGCTTGAGGCCTCCACCGATGGTGTCGAGCAGACGAATCAGGTCTTCGACGATGATCGACATTTCGTCGGCAGGCTTGCGGTTGGCCTTGACCAGGCTCACCGGTGCCTCGATGATGCGAACGCCCATGGCCTGGGCGCCACGCTTGCCCTCGATTACGCTGAATTCGACTCGGGTTCCTGGGCGAGGGTTAGCTCCGGCAGGCAGGGCGCTCGAAGGAAGGTAGACCTGGCTACCCTCGTCTGACGCGATGAAACCAAAGCCCTTCTCTTCGTCGAAGAACTTCACTTTGCCGGTTGGCATTCTTACCTCTTTCGCTAGTGCAGCGTCTAGTTTACCTTTCGAATCATTTGCTTTGGTCGGCTAATCTAGAAGGATGCCTAAGCAGCCATCCACCCCAGTAGCCACAGTCGAAAAGCGCGGTTCTCGAGTCGAGAGCATCCTGGCTTTTTCGGCTCTCGCCGTGATCGCCGTGTCGATCATCAGCATGTTTGTAACGCTCGTACTCATGGCTAACACCGGCTCTAATATGCCGGCTATTCTGGCCCAGATTCCGCTGTTTGGAGTTCCCCTCGGCGCGGTGCTGATCATCACGCTCGTTGTTCTTGGCGTAGCTCGCCGCCGACGCGAAAACCGCGGCTGACCCATCGCTAACGGGGGTTGCTGGTGATGTCTGAGTTGATTCGACTCGCAAACCGACTGCGGTCGGCGAGCGACGCCGAACTCGCCGGCGCGATCACCCGCAGAATGCTCTCTTCGACCCACCTGGTCGACTTCTTTGACCTGGCCGAGGCCATGCTCAACCCCAAGACTCTCACGCCATTTATTGCCGGGCTGCCGCTAAGCCAGGTGCGCGCGCTCGGCTCGATCACCGATGCGGGTTTCGGGGCAAATGCAGATGAAGCCACGAACGACGAAGCGCTCGCCGCTCTCGAGGAATCGTTTTTGATCTTTCGCAACGAGAGCGGTGAGGCGCAAGCGTTCGAGTCGGTTGCCGAAACGCTCGCGGGGCTAATCAAGGCAAGCCGCATCGGTTCGACAGCCACGGCGTCGCTGCGAATCGTTGGGTCGGCTGAGGCGAGCCGAAGCGCAAACCAGGATGCGATTGACCGCGACTCATCGGTGGCTGCATTCGAAGCGATTCAGGGGCTAACCGAGTTGGTCTATGACCTCGAAACGCGACTCATCAGAGAGGTGGGCAAGGCCAGCGTCGGCCTTCCAGACGTAAAACGACTAGCCAACTTCTTGCACCGAGACAACGACTTTGCCCGCGCGCTCTTTAAGTTGGCAGAGCTCTCTGGACTCATGGTGCTGCGCCACTCGCGCTGGCGACTCGGCTCGAACGCCGAAGCTTGGGTTCACTGGCAGCCAGCAGAACGATGGGCTCACCTGGCCAAGAGTTGGTTCGAGGTTCTAGGCGAGCATTCGGCCCGCGAATTGCTGGGAATTCTTGCCCGCGCAGAAACCCACCCCGGCTCGCTGCAGTTGGGCCTCGACGAAACCTACCCGCTGGCAGATTCGGCGGTGGCATCGCACATCGAACAACTCACCAACTTCGCCGAACAGATCGGCATCTCTTCGAACGGCTACCTCGCCAGCTGGGGCGAAGCCATGCTCCGAGGCGAGACCGCTGCGGCGCAAGAGTTGCTTGGCGCGGCCCTGCCAGCGGTGCAGCGCCGAATCATCGTTCAGGCAGACCTCAGCGTGGTAACCACTGGGCCGCTGCCCACCTTTGATGAACTGCGGCTTCGCCGCTTTGCCGAGGCGGAGCGAATCGGCATCGCGTCGACCTATCGCCTCAGTGCGTTGAGCGTGACCCACGGCCTCGAGACCGGGCTGACCATCGAAGAGATTCGCGAGTGCCTCGACGAACTTAGCGGCAAGCCGCTGCCGCAGCCGGTCGAGTACCTCTTGCGCGAGGCTTCTGCCCGCTTCGGCCGCCTCGTGGTGCACGAAGGCGAGCTGCACAAGTCGGTGATCGAATCCAGCGATCCGATTCTGCTCGCGCAAATTCGTGCCGACCAGCGCCTGACTCCGTTTGCGCTGCACGAGCTGCAGATTGCCGAAGCGGCCGGAGGCTCGCGAACCGCCCTCGCCTCAAGGTTTGAGCCAGAGCTCGTCTACTTTGGGCTGCGTGAGGCGGGCTTTGCCGCTATTCGCCTCGATCGCGCGGGCGAAATCGTCTCGCCTATCAAGACTCTCGAGCACCACCTGGCGCCGGGCTCCGAGGGCGGACTTCGAGACGACATCGCACGCCTTCGCGCGGCAGAGAAGCGCCTCGGCGACGAGCCCGACGACGACATTGTGATTCGACAGATTCACCTCGCGCTCAAAAACAAAACCCGCCTGCAGATAACCGTGCTGACCGCAGCCGGCACCGAGCAGCACTACCTTCTCGAGCCGATCGGCCTGGCCAATGGCCGCCTGCGCGCCAAGGACCGCAAGGCAGACATCGAACGCACGCTGCCGCTCTCGAGCATCACAGCAGTGACCCTGGCATAGGCTTAAACGATGACCTTGGGCCCACTTATCGTTCAGAGCGACAAAACCGCGCTGCTCGAGGTCGACCATCCCCTGGCCAATGACTGCCGCCACGACCTTGCGATTTTCGCCGAGCTCGAGCGTGCGCCAGAGCACATCCACACCTACCGCATCACGCGCCTCGGCCTATGGAACGCCCGCGCCGCAGGTCACGACGCCGACTTCGTTCTTGGCGTGCTCGACAAGTATTCGAAGTTTCCCGTGCCGTCGTCGGTTCGCGCGGACATCTCCGAAACCATCTCGCGCTATGGCCGCCTCGTAATTCGTCGTGCCGAAGATGGCGAACTAGAACTTCACTCGACCGACGCCCCGATTCTGCTCGAGGCCTCGCGCCATCGCAAAATCGCCGAACTGCTGGGCGAGCGCACCTCGCCAGACACCATCCGCATTCAGCCTTGGGCGCGCGGCCAGGTAAAGCAAGAGCTTCTAAAACTCGGATGGCCCGCCGAAGACCTCGCCGGCTACACCGAGGGAACGCCACACCAGATCGACCTGGTCGAGGGCGAGTGGCACATCCGCGGTTATCAGCAGCAGGCCGTAGACAAGTTCTGGGCGGGCGGTTCGGGCGTCGTGGTTCTGCCCTGTGGCGCGGGCAAGACGATCGTCGGTGCCACAGCGATGACCGTGGCCAAAACCAACACCCTGATTCTGGTGACCAACACGGTTTCGGCCCGCCAGTGGAAGGCCGAGCTGCTCAAGCGCACGAGCCTCACCGAAGACGAGATCGGCGAATACAGCGGTTCACTCAAAGAGGTTAAGCCGGTCACCATCGCGACCTATCAAATCCTGACCACAAAGCGCAAAAACGAATACGCCCACCTGGCCCTGCTCAACGCGAACGACTGGGGACTAATCGTCTACGACGAGGTGCACCTGCTGCCCGCGCCGATCTTCAAGATGACCGCCGACCTGCAGGCCCGACGCCGACTAGGCCTAACCGCAACCCTGGTTCGCGAGGATGGCAAAGAGGGCGACGTCTTCTCGCTCATCGGCCCGAAGCGCTTTGATGCCCCGTGGAAAGAGATCGAAGCCCAGGGCTACATTGCGCCGGCCGCCTGTTTCGAGATTCGCATCGACCTGCCAGACGAAGAGCGCCTCAACTACGCGATTTCTAACCAGGATGAGCGTTACCGCATCGCTGCAACCTCACCCGTGAAGATTCCTGTGATTCAGGCTCTGCTGCGCAAGCACGCCGGCGAACCGACCCTGATCATCGGGCAATACCTCGACCAGATTCACGCGGTAGCCGATGCCTTGAAGATTCCGATCATCACTGGCGAGACTCCGGTCGATGAGCGCGAACGCCTGTTCAACCTGTTTCGCACTGGCGAGCTGACCACTCTGGTGGTTTCGAAGGTCGCAAACTTTTCGGTCGACCTTCCTGAGGCGTCGGTCGCCATCCAGATTTCTGGGTCTTTCGGTTCTCGTCAAGAGGAGGCCCAGCGCCTTGGCAGACTGCTGCGCCCCAAGGCCGATGGCCGTTCGGCGTCTTTCTACACACTCATCGCGCGCGATACGGTCGACCAAGACTTCGCCCAGAATCGCCAGCGCTTCTTGGCAGAGCAGGGTTATTCATACTCGATTCTCGACGCCTTCGAACTCGAGTAAAACTCAGATAACACGCAACGGGTTATCAGGAATCTCTCAGCAACTCGTAAGACACTGAACGCATGGAACCCATCAAAGTACTCGTCGTAGACGACGAACCGAACATTCGCGACCTTCTCTCGACCAGCCTGCGATTCGCCGGCTTCAGCGTTCACGCCGTGGGCAACGGAGTCGATGCGATCAGCGCGGCAGAAAAGGGCAACCCCGACATCATCCTGCTCGATGTGCAGTTGCCTGGCCTCGACGGCTTCAGCATCACCAAGAAGATCCGCTCGATGGGCATGGACATCCCCATCCTGTTTCTAACCGCCAAAGACCAAACCGAAAACAAGGTGCTCGGCCTCACCGTCGGCGGCGACGACTACATGACCAAACCGTTCAGCCTCGACGAGATCGTGGCTCGCATCAACGCCATCCTTCGCCGCAGCCGCCAGGTTGAAACCGAAGACGCCGTGCTCGAGGTCGGCGAGGTGCGCATCAACCAAGACGCACACGAGGTTTTTGTCAACGGCAACGAGGTAGACCTCAGCCCAACCGAATACAAGTTGCTTCGCTTCTTGATGTCGAACGCCAACCGGGTGCTCACCAAGGCTCAGATTCTCGACCACGTTTGGGAGTACGACTTCAACGGCGAGATGGGCATCGTAGAGTCTTACGTGTCGTACATTCGAAAGAAGCTCGACCCGCTGACAGCCGAGCCAGTTATTCAGACCAAGCGCGGTGTCGGCTACATGTTCAAGTCGACCAAATAGCAGCACAAGAGAGACCAACCAATGGCCACAGGCGTAGGCGCGCTGCTCAAGCGTGTGTCGCTTCGCGCTCGCCTAACAGTGCTCTCGGTGTCGCTAATCGGCATCCTAGTTTTGGTCTCTGGCGCTGGAACAATCACGATGCTGCGCACCTACCTGCAGCAAAACACGGATGCGATCCTTAAGAGCACCGCGGTCATTCTGGCCAACGAGGATCCGACCCTCGTTGAGGCTCGCCTCGCTACCAATCAACTTCAACTGCCTCCGCTGCCTAGCGACTACTACATTGCCTATCTCGACTCGAGCGGCCAGCTGACCATCGCGTTTGCGGCATCGGCAAGCCACGGCAAGTCGGTGCCCAACCTCAGCAACTTCACCAGCACGAGCGTTGCGCTTACCCACGGCAACCCGTTCAGCGCCGACGTTCTCGACGCCCAGGTGGCCGGCGGTCACAAGGTCTGGCGCATCGTCGCTGTGCCGCTCACCAACTTTGCCGGCTCGCTCGTTGTCGCTTTGCCTACCGCAACCAACGAGGCGCTGCTAGGTCAATACCAGCTAATCGCCCTGAGTTTTGGGCTCGTCATTCTCTTGCTCAGCGCCCTTGCGCTGTGGCTCACTATCTCGTCGGCGCTTCGCCCACTCGAAGAGGTTGAGCGAACCTCTGAGGCCATCGCCGCGGGCGACATCTCGCGAAGGCTCGAAGAAACGGGCGGCAAGACTGAGATTGCCCGACTCAACCACTCGCTGAACACAATGCTCAACTCGATCGAGGGCGCGATTGTGGCGCGAAACATGACCCTCGACCAGATGCGCCAGTTCGTCGCTGACGCAAGCCACGAGCTGCGCACTCCCCTGGTCTCGGTTCGCGGGTACGCCGAGCTTTATCGCATGGGCGCTCTTAAAAAAGACGAGGATGTCGCCAACGCGATGGGTCGAATCGAATCCGAGGCCATTCGCATGACGCAACTGGTCGAGAGCCTGCTTGCCCTCGCTCGACTCGACGACGCTGCCCCGCTTGCGAAGAGCGAGATTGACCTCGTGGCGCTCGCCAGAGATGCCGCTGCCGACATCAATGCGGCCGAGCGGCGTCAGACCACAACGGTAGTTGGCCTCGACGGGAGCGAACTCGATGCGTCTGCAGCCGTCTACGCGCCAGCCGATTCCAGTTCGCTTCGCCAGGTTATGACCAATCTGCTCGCCAACGCGGCAAGGTTCTCGCAAGATGGAGGAAAGGTCGAACTGGCTATCGGCAACGCGGCCGACGGCTTCGTCATCGAGGTTCGCGACCGCGGCGAGGGCATCCCCGAGGATCTGCGCGAAAAGGTATTCGAGCGCTTTTATCGCACCGACAGCTCGCGCAACCGCGAGACCGGTGGCTCTGGGCTAGGCCTCTCGATTGTTCGCTCGATCATCGACCGACACCGTGGCCAGATTGTCGCTACCGAAACCCCAGGCGGCGGAGCGACATTCAGGGTCTGGCTACCCAAGGCATAAGGCCAACTTCCCTGACTAAGCGGCGCATCTGCGCCAATCCACAGCCGGCTCAACCAATGTATTTCTGCACTTAATCGACCTGGCAGCCCCGCGCCAAGCCCCTCATCGAGAGACTCGATGCATGACTAATTTCTCAGTGGACAGCGAGCAGATCGCTGCGGCAAACACCAACATCCAAGCCAGCATCGGGCGAGTGCAGCACGAGGTCGACTCATTACACTCCCAACTTCAGGCCCTCCGCGCCAGTTGGCAGGGCATGGCCGCCACCTCGTTTCACGAGCTAGTCGATAAGTGGCGGGCGACCGCCGCTCTCGTGGATGGCCAGCTCGGCCAGCTCGGTCAGGCGCTCGCCCTGGCCGCTCATCAATACGCCGAAACCGAGGCGGCCACCCTGCGGCTATTCGCAAGCTGAGGCTCCGGCGGTCGGCACTCGAGCTCGGTTAAAGCGAAGTGGGTGGCTCCGAGGAACCACCCACTTCGTGCCCGGCGTGCCGAGCAAGTTTTGACCTAGAAGTCCATGCCACCCTGAGGTGCAGCCGCAGGAGCAGCTGGCTCTGGCTTCTCGGCAACTACTGCCTCGGTGGTCAGGAACAGACCGGCAATCGATGCTGCGTTCTGCAGTGCCGAGCGGGTTACCTTGACTGGGTCATTGATTCCGGCGGCAAGCATGTCGACGTATTCGCCGGTTGCTGCGTTCAGACCGTGACCGACTGGCAGGTTGGCCACTCGCTCAGCAACAACGCCAGCCTCGAGGCCCGAGTTGATTGCTATCTGCTTTAGCGGAGCCGAGATGGCTACCTTCACGATGTTTGCACCGGTTGCCTCGTCGCCAACCAGGTTCAGCTTCTCGAAAGCGGTCTTGCCTGCCTGAATCAGAGCAACGCCACCACCGGCGACGATGCCCTCTTCGACGGCAGCCTTCGCGTTGCGAACGGCGTCTTCGATGCGGTGCTTGCGCTCCTTGAGCTCGACCTCGGTTGCGGCGCCAGCCTTGATGACTGCAACACCGCCGGCAAGCTTGGCCAGGCGCTCCTGCAGCTTCTCGCGGTCGTAGTCGCTATCGGTCTTGGCGATCTCTTTGCGAATCTGGTCGACGCGACCAGCGATTGCGTCTGGGTCGCCAGCGCCTTCGACGATGGTGGTTTCATCCTTGGTGATGACAACCTTGCGAGCGCGGCCGAGCAGGTCGAGGGTTGCGGTCTCGAGACGCAGGCCGATCTCTTCGCTGATGACCTGACCACCGGTGAGGATGGCGATGTCTTGCAGCATGGCCTTGCGGCGGTCGCCGAAGCCCGGAGCCTTGACGGCTACCGACTTGAAGATACCGCGAATCTTGTTGAGCACGAGGGTGGTCAGTGCTTCGCCTTCGACGTCTTCTGCGATGAGCAGCAGCGGGCGGCCAGCCTGGATGACCTTCTCGACGATTGGCAGAAGGTCCTTCATGTTCGAGACCTTCGAGTTGGTGATCAGAACGTAAGCGTCCTCGAGAACTGCCTCTTGGCGCTCTGGGTCGGTCTGAAAGTATGCCGAGATGTAGCCCTTGTCGAAGCGCATACCCTCGGTGAGCTCGAGCTCGATGCCAAAGGTGTTCGACTCTTCGACGGTGACAACGCCCTCGCGACCGACCTTGTCGATTGCCTCGGCGATTAGCTCACCAATCTGGGTGTCACCAGCAGAGATCGACGCGGTTGCAGCAATCTGCTCCTTGGTCTCGACAGGCTTGGCGTTGGCGAACAGCTGCTCAACAACGGCGGCAACTGCCTTCTCGATTCCGCGCTTGAGGCTGATTGGGTCGGCGCCGGCTGCGACGTTGCGCAGACCTTCGCGAACCAGGGCCTGAGCCAACACGGTTGCGGTGGTGGTTCCATCGCCGGCTACGTCGTCGGTCTTCTTGGCGACCTCTTTGACGAGCTCGGCACCGATGCGCTCAAACGGGTCTTCTAGTTCGATCTCTTTGGCAATCGAAACACCATCGTTGGTGATGGTTGGGGCGCCCCACTTCTTTTCAAGCACAACGTTGCGACCGCGAGGGCCAAGGGTGACCTTTACGGTGTCGGCCAGAATGTTCAGGCCGCGCTCAAGACCGCGACGGGCCTCTTCGTTGAAAGTGATGATTTTTGCCATGTTGGATTACTCCCGAATTACTAGGCGAATAAGTAGTTGTTTTAGCACTCGTGAAAGTTGAGTGCTAACTCCTATTTTGGCACTCTCTGCCCCCGAGTGCAAACCATAAACGCACCTGTGCACAAGGATCGTGCAAGAACAAACGAGGTTGCCGGTTAAACGAAAACACCGCCCCAGAGGGCGGTGCCTTCATAAGAATATCGACTAGCCGATAACCTTCACGGCGTCGGCCTGTGGGCCCTTGTCGCCGCTCTTGACGTCGAACTCAACGCGCTGGTTTTCTTTCAGCTCCTTGTAGCCCTCCGACTGAATTGCCGAGAAGTGAACGAATACATCCGCTCCACCATCTTGGGTGATAAAGCCGAAGCCTTTTTCACTGTTGAACCACTTGACGGTTCCTTGTGCCATTGCATAACTCCTGTTACAAAAAGTGCATCGTGAGTCAAGCGACCCGCGACCAGCCGAAAGCAATGAATATCAAAGACACCGACCAAGAGCAACACTACTTTGCTGAGAGCCTCTTGTGAAGAGCCAGCAAGAACCAAAAATCAAGGTTATAGACCTGTTATAGAGGCCTTTTCGGCTTATTTACTTGGATGCAGAGGGGCTCGGCGACGCAGACGGCGCCGAAAAATGAACATCGCTTCCGAGCACCACGGTGACCGGATCCTGAAAATTCGCAGAAACCTGAATCGGGTAGTCGCCGCCGAGCGACTTTTCGACAGCCTTGGCTACGGGTGCGAGGTCAAGGTTTGGAATGTACACAATCGTTTCGGCAGGCACAACGCCATCCTTGGGGGTCACCGAGGCGGCAGCCGCAATGTTCCATCCGTCGTTCAAAAGGATCGTGGCCGCAGCGCTCGCCTGGCCATCTGCCTCGGTGGCGTCAAAGACAGAGACAGGCGACTTCTTCACGTCGACAGTCGAGCTAGAGGTCGGAACAACGTTTGGCAACGAGACTGGCAGGATGCTCTGGGCGTCGATCGCCTTGAGGCCAAAGTAGCCGCCAACCGCAACAAACGCCGAGACACCCATGACCGCTAGAAACTCGACCACGCGGTCGGTCTTCGTGCGGCGGGCTCGATGGGTTCCGCCGTGTTGGGGAACAGAATCGAACTCATCGGGTTCATACGCTTTGGCCATGTTTAAATATTAGGTGTCTGGCGAGCCCTTGCGGCCCGCGAATCGAAAGGCTCAAAATGACCTACAACGTGAACAAGAGTGAAGACCAGTGGCGCGAACAGCTCGATGAGTTCGAGTACCACGTGCTTCGCGAGGCTGGCACGGAGCGGGCGTACACCGGCGAACTGCTCGAAGAGCACCGAGAGGGCATCTTCTCGTGCAAGGGCTGCGGGGCCGAGCTCTTTCGCAGCACCACCAAGTTCGACTCGCACTGTGGCTGGCCGAGCTTTTATGAACCCAAGGATGGCGACGCCGTCGAACTGATCGAAGATCGCAGCCACGGAATGGTTCGCACCGAGGTTCGCTGCGCTGCCTGCGGTTGCCACTTGGGCCACGTTTTCGAGGATGCCCCGCAGACCCCAACCGGAGATCGGTTCTGCATTAATTCGGTGAGCATCACCTTCGCTCCGGCAGAATAGTTCGCCGGCTCGAGACTAGCCAAGGCTAGAGGTGCGGAAACGCATCCTTGATTGTCACGGTTTGAAGGTTGCGTTCGGCAAGCATTCGCATGATTGTCTTGAAGGCACCAGGGGTGGCCATGCCGTTTGCGTGGTCGATCACTATGCGACCGTTGTGCAGCCACTTCTTTGCATTGTAGGCAACGGTGCCGCTCGAGACCCCCGCGCCAGATGCGAAGGTTCCGTACCAAAGTATGGGTGCCGTGAAACCGACATCCGCGGCAGCCTTGACTACCCGTTGATCTATGTTGCCAAACGGTGGGCGAAAAATTGGGCGTTCATCCACGCCGAAATGATCTTGGATGAAGTGATGGCAGTTAGATAGTTCGACCTGAATCTGGCGATTCGAAAGGTGCTGCAGATTTGGATGAGTAGCCGTGTGGTTGCCTATCTGAACACGACCAGCCTTGATAAGAGGAACCAGGTCTGGCGCGACCTTGGCCCAGGCCGAGGAACCGCTGGTCACGAAGAAAGTCTGGCGAAGTTCGGGATTCGCGTGCAGCAGATCAACGTATGCGCGAAGAGCTGAGAGCGAGAAACCGTCGTCGATGGTCCAGGCCACGCGACGGATTGGGCTGGCCGGCAAAACGCTTATCGCGCGGCTCGGCCAGGCGTTAGCCAGGGCCGAATCGGCAAGGAGCAAAGTTGGGGCCGAGAGCAGTGCGCCCGCGCCAAGCTGAAGGAATCCTCTGCGATCCATGGGCTCAGACTATTTGACTAGCTTGCGAGACCCGAAATGGCGGTTGCCGTGTCGAGCACGCCCGCGAACTCGCCATCCAGGTTGATTGCGGTTGCGGCGGCCAGCTGCGTTGCCGAGAGTTTCAGGCCGCCGACCTCTTTGGCAAAGGTGTGGGTGGCGTCTAGCACAAACCAGACGTCATAGCCGAGGTTGCCGCCCATGCGTGCGGTTGTCTCGCAGCACATGTTGGTCTGGATGCCGCAAATCGCTATCTCGTTGATGCCGTTGGCCTTCAGCCAAGCGTCGAGGTCGGGGCTGCCATAGAAGGCAGAGTTGACGCTCTTGGTCACGAGCAGGTCGGGAGTTCCGGTGATCACGGCTTTGAAGTCGTTGCCCGGCTGGCCTGGGCGAAGCACCGACTGCGGCTCGACCGAATCGTGCCGAACGAAAACGATTGGTTGGCTGGCTGCTCGCCAGGCCTCTATTAACCGCGCCACATTGGCTTCGCAGTCGGGGTTATCGCGCTCCCCCGACACCGCATATTCGTCGAATCCCTTTTGAACATCAATCACGATGAGTGCGCGTTTTTGGGTCATGAGCCGACTAGGGGACTCGAACCCCTAACCCCCGCATTACAAGTGCGGTGCGCTACCAATTGCGCCAAGTCGGCGGATGCTCGGCAAGCTTGCACGGTTGCTGGCTGGGCCGATTTCCAAGGTAAATCTTACCCGCCG
>CANGNR010000010.1 GCA_947455385.1 Microbacteriaceae bacterium | reverse complement strand
GGTGTTCGCGACGGCGACAAGGTCTTACTTATCGGCTCGGGCGCGATCGGCACCTTCGTCTTGGCTGGCCTCAAGAAACTCTTCAACGCTGAGGTTGCAGTGCTCGACTTCGGTGGCGCTCGACTAGAGCGTGCAGCTCGCCTCGGCGCAGACACTGTGATTGAGGTCGGCGACTCGGCCCTCGAGAACATCCAGGATTTCGCGGGCGCATCGGGCATCGACGTGGTCATCGAGGCCAGCGGTGCACCTGGCCAGCTCGGGTTCGCAATCGGCCTAGTCAAGCGAGGCGGCACAATTCTGCAGGTTGGTCTGCCGAGTGGACCGCAGGAGATTGACGTGCACAAGATAGTGATGAGCGAGATCAACATTCAAACCACGCTCGCGCACGTTTGCGGCGAAGACCTTGCGCCGGCACTCGAGATCCTCGCCTCGACCACTCTCGCCGAAGAGCTTATCGAAGGCGTCTATCCGCTCTCTGAAATCAGCCACCAGCTCGAACTCCTGGGCACAGGCAAGATTCAGGGCAAGGTTTTGTTCGACCCGTCCGTTTAATAAACAGCACAAAGTAGATTGACAGCAAAGGAGCAAGAATGAAGGCAGCAATCTTCTATGGCGCAGAAGACATTCGTGTTGAGAATGTCGCCGAGCCGGCAAACGTAGGTCTCGGCGAGGTGCGCCTAAAGCCGTTCTGGTGCGGCATCTGTGGCACAGACGTGCACGAATACGCGATGGGTCCAATCGTGATTCCGGCCAAGCCGCACAAGTTGAACGGTTCGATCCTCCCGCAGATTCTCGGCCACGAGTTCTCGGCCGAGGTCCTAGAAATCGGCCCAGGCGTCACCAATGTTCGAGTGGGCGACCGAGTCTCGGTCATGCCGCTTCTCTCGTGCGGTGTCTGCTACTTCTGCAGCCGTGGCGACAACCACCTTTGCACCTCGATGGCCTGCATTGGCCTGAGCTGCGAGTGGGGTGGCATCGCCGAGCAGGCGGTCGTGCCAGCCGCCAATGTGTTCAAGTTGCACGACTCGGTATCTGACGTTGCCGGTGCGCTCGTCGAGCCAACCGCTGTTGCAGCTTACGGCGTTGACCGAGGCAATGTTCGCCCTGGTGACACCATCCTGATCACCGGTGCCGGCCCAATCGGCGCGCTCGCAACCCTCTACGCAGAAGACCTAGGTGCCCGCGTTTACGTTTCAGAGCTGAACCCGAACCGAAAGCGCCTGATCGAAGAACTAGGTGTCGCAACCCTGCTTGACCCAACCAAGGATGACGTGATCGGCATTCTCAAGGATGCGACCGGTGGCATCGGTGTCGACGCGGTCATCGAGTGTTCGGGCAATGAGCGCGCTTTGCAGACCGCTATCAAGGCGGTTCGCTCGGGCGGATACGTGGTTCAGACAGGTCTGCACACCCGAGCCGCATCCATCGAACCAATGGAGCTATCGGAGCGCGAGATTACCTACACCGGCACCTGGTGCTACCCGGTCACCGACTGGCCTCGCATCATCGACCTCATCGGTCGCCGCGGCCTGCCGGTCGAGAAGGTCGTCAGTTCGAAGATCAACATGGATGACATCGTCGAGAAGGGCTTCAAGGAGCTCGTCTCGCCGACCGGAAACGAAACCAAAGTTCTAGTGAGGGGTCACTGATCATGAAGGCACTCCAATTTGTCTCTGAGGGCGTTGCTCAGGTAAACGAGCTTGAGGTTCCAGACATCGCCGAAGACGAGGTTCTGATTGCCTCGCGCGCAGTCGGCGTCTGCCACTCAGACATCGAGCTGCTTGAAGGCCGCTACATCATCCCGTTTAGCTACCCGATCATTCCGGGGCACGAATGGTCTGGCGAGGTCATGCGCGTCGGTTCGAAGGTCACCAACTTCAAGAAGGGCGACCACGTAGTCGGCGATTGCGTGATTGGAGACGACCACTTCGGCTTCTCAATCAGTGGCGCCGCCGCCGAGTTCTTCATCACGAAGGCATCGTGGTTGCACAAGATTCCGAACAACATCTCGTGGAACAACGGCGCCCTGGTTGAGCCATTCAGCGTCGCTTATTACGCACTCATGCGCGTCGGCAATGTGAACGCGAGCGATACCCTCGTCGTTCTCGGGGCCGGCCCAATCGGCCTTGCCGTCACCGCAGCCGCAAAGGCCCTTGGTGCCCGCACTATTGTTGTGGAGCCGGTCGACTTCAGACAGAAGGCTGCGCGCGAGCTCGGGGCCGACATCGTCTGCACGCCAGATCAAATCAAGGATGTGCTTGCCAAGGACACCGACAGTCGTGGCGCAAACGTTGTGGTCGAGGCAACCGGCCGCCCAGACGTCATGGCGACCGCGCTCGAACTGGCTGGCTTCAAGGGTCGCATCGCCTACATCGGAATCGACGTAGGCAAGTCGGCACCGGCTCAATTTGGCCTCATCCAATCGAAAGAACTAACCATCACTGGTTCGATTGGTTCGCCAGGTGTGTGGGAAGAAACCATCCGCTTTATGTCGAACAAGAACATCGATCTATCGCCACTTGTGACGGCTCGATTCGGCGTGGAGGACGCGCTCGGTGCAGTCGACGCGGCACAGCACCCGATGAACAACATCAAGGCTCACATCGAGTTCAACGCGACTATCTAGTTCCTCGCAGGCTTAAAGGTTTGGGGGCTGTCCGAAAGGACAGCCCCCAAACTCCTTAGGAGAGGAACGCAACTAGTTCGGAAGTATCTTTGCTGCCCGGTAGGCCTCAACATTCGAGAAGAAGCTCTTCGGGCTCGACCTGAAGTTCAAGAACCCGGCCTCGCGCGACTTGGTCATATCTGTGAAGCACTCGATCTGCCGGCCAAGGTCGCTGTCGCTGTGCCACCAGGATGCAAGCTTCGTGACGTCCGAGACCGCAAGGCCGTGCTTCTCGGCGATTTCTTTCCAGACAGGCGCGGCATCCTTCATCTGCTCTTCGAGTGGCTGAAAGTGCTCGGCCTTTGGGCCCTCATACTCGACCCCGAAGAACTCTGCGATCTGCGGCCATAGCCAGCGCCACCTAAAGGTGTCGCCGTTGGCGATGTTGAAGGCCTGGTTCTCGCCTTCCTTGTGAGTAGCTGCCCAAACGAGCTGTTCGGCCAACAGGTCGGCGTCGGTCACGTCGACCACGCCGTTCCACGATTGTGTCGAGCCAGGGTAGATGAACTTCTTGCCAAGCGCTTTCTGGATCTCGGCGTAAACCGAGAGTGTCAGCACCATGTTCATGGCATTGTCGACCGCATAACCAAAGATTGTGTGTGAGCGGTGAACGCTCCAGGTGAATCCCTGCTTCGCAGCTGCGGCGAAGAGCTCGTCTTCTTGCGTGTAGTAGAAGTTAGGCACGTCGAGTCGCGGTTCATCCTCGTGAAAGGGGGTCTCGGCCATAACGGCGTTTGCGTAGTTGTCGAATGGACCTAGGTAGTGCTTGAGTCCGGTCTGAAGTGCCACGTGACGAACTCCGCCGTCTGGCTCAAGGGCTGCGAGCAGGTTGCGAATGGTCGCACCGTTGACCTCGATATTCTCGGCCTCCGAATCCTTTTTGATCCAGGCGGTCATAAACACGATTTCTGGCTTTAGCCCTGAGAGCGCGCTCATCATTGCTTCTGCGTCTAGCAGATCAGCCTGAATGTGGTGCACACCAGCTGGCAGACCATCGGTTCTGCGGGAGAGCCCGTGAACCTCCCAGCCCTGTGCGAGAAGTTGTTTTGCGATGACCTGGCCCGAGATGCCGGTCACTCCCACGACGAGGGCTCGACCCTTGCTGTTGGTGTTCATCGTGTATTCGCTCCATTTCTGAGAAGTGTTCACTTGGAATGAACGATAGCAGGATTTTCGGCGCATTTAAAGGTCATCCCATTAACGATCCCAAGTTTTTTAGGCGCGCAGTTTCCAGCCCTTGAGCTCAAGAATCCGGGCCGTGCTGCAGAGCGAAATCCGCCCAGGTTTCTAGGCAATTACAGGGATGTAGCCCTGCCTGTCGACGAGGAGTGAGGAATTCGAAACCGATCGAATAACCAAGAAGTTGAAATAGAGTGTGCCCGAATCGTTATAGTAAGTGTGCCTAAACGCCCCAGAGGTTTCATAAAGTAATACTCAACACGATTCGTCGGAGTTTCGTGGTCATGCAACAAGGAGTACGGATGGCACAGACCAGTGCAGCGGTCCTTTCGAAGGGTCCGCGCATTCAGATTGCTAAGGGTCTTATGACCGTCTTAGTATCGAGCATTGTTCTATTCGCCCTAAGTTTTGTAGCCGCACCTTCGAGCGTGATGCCAAGCACGATTCAGAGCATGCTCCCATTTGCCGCCATCCTGGCAATCATCGGTCTCGGTCAGATGCTGACAATCCAGCAGGCGGGCATCGACCTTTCGGTTCCAGGAGCAGTTTCGTTGGCAATCGTGATCGTCAGCCACGAACCAAACGGCGACAACAGCAAGCTGCTGCCAGCGATCTTTCTTGCGATTGCGTTTGCGATTGGCGCCGGCCTGATCAATGGCTACCTAATCGGATTTCTGAACTTGAACCCGATTATCGCGACGCTAGGAACCAACGCACTTCTCTACGGAGCAGTTCTCGGAATCTCCCAAGGAATCCCTAGGACCACCACCTCGCTCCTCTATTCGGTTTGCAACGGCGTCACCCTGGGAATCCCGCACGCAATCTATTTCGCGCTGGGTGCTCTGCTTGCAGTTGTTCTGATGCTCCGCAAAACTGTGGCCGGCCGTCGCTTCGAGTCGATCGGTGCGAGTGCCCCCGTAGCTCGAATCTCGGGGCTCCGAGTTAAGACCCACCAGGGACTCGCATATGTTTGGGCACAGCTCTTTTATTGCCTAGCGGGCATTCTGCTCGCGGGCATCACCAACCAACCGACCGCTTTCATGGGTGACCAGTACATGCTCCCTTCGGTCGCCGTGGTGGTTCTAGGTGGCACCTCGCTGCTCGGCGGTCGAGGACTCCCATCCGCCACCGTCATCGCAGCACTCTTCTTAACCCAGTTAGACCAGTTTGTTCTGGCGTTGGGCGTGAACTTTGCGGTTCGAACCTTGGTTCAGGCCGCAGCGCTCGCCATCGGTGTGGCGATTTACACAGTTGACTGGGCTCGCTTGAGGTCAGTACTCAAAGAACTCCTGTCGGGTCAAAACCGCAGGGTAAAAACTTCTTTGCCTTCGGCATAGAAGAAAAACAACTGCGCGACAGTGATGTCACGCAACTAGATGGAGGAAACTATGATGATTCGTCGTCGTAAGATCGCCACGGCAGTCTCTGTTGTGGCTCTAGCATCAACTCTCTTGACAGGATTCTCGACCGGTGCAAACGCGGCAGCGCGGCCGTCCTGGTGTGGTCCTAAGAAGGTAACCGTCGGTCTGACCGATGGCTACGGCGGTAACAGCTGGCGTTTGGTCACCACTGCTGCCGGTAAGGCAGAAGTTGCCAAGTGCTCCAGCGTCACCAAGCTTCTGTACGCAGACGGCCAGGGCAACACCCAGAAGGCTATCTCGGACATCAACAGCATGGTTGCCAAGGGTGTCAAGGCTCTCGTTGTCTTCCCAGACGCTGGTAAGGCGATTCTTCCTGCACTGCGTAAGGCACACGCTGCCGGCGTAGTCACCGTTCCATACCGCGTCAAGCCAGGCGGCGTCGCAGGCAAGGACTACGACCTGTTCGTAGGTGCCGACTTCGTCACCGATGGCAAGAACTGGGGCAACTGGATCAAGAAGAACTTCCCAGACGGCGCAAACATCCTGTTCCTCTCGGGTCCTGCTGGAAACAGCCAGGGTGTCGACGAGCGCACTGGATTTGAGTCGGTCCTCAAGGGCAGCAAGTACGTCTACCTAGGCGAGCAGCCATTCGAGGTCACCAACTGGAACCCAGCCACCACCCAGCAGGTGCTCAGCGCAGCTATCGCTAAGTACCCAAAGATCGACGTCATCGTTTCTGACTTCGGTCCTTCGCTGGTTGGTGCTCTTCCTGAGTTCGCCAAGAGCGGTCGCTCGATTCCTTCGCTCGTGACCTCGGACGGTAACGTTCTCGGTTGCTTCTGGAAGGACAACCACGCAGCGAACGCCGACTTCAAGTTGATGACCGTTGCAACCGGTAACGACAACGTTCGCCTGGCTATCCAGCAGGCTGTTGCTCGTGCAACCGGCGGTAAGGTTCCAACCGACACCATGTTCAAGGCTCCAATGTTTGAAGACTCGGTATCGGGCAAGCCACACACCGTTCAGTGCAACCGCGCTATCTCGGGAGACCTTTACCTCTCGGCTCAGATGAGTGGTGCAGACCAGCAGAAGCTGCTCAAGTAACAAAGTAACAACTCCTTTGATTGTGCTGGGCCGGCTTATTACTAAGCCGGCCCAGTGCAACAATCAAGAAGAACAGAAAGACCAGGAGAACTAAGTGGCTCAGGGAAACCAAAACACCGTAGTCATGGAACTACGGAGCATTTCAAAGAATTACTCTGGAGTCCCCGCTCTCACAGACGTCAGCCTGGAGGTAAAGTCCGGCGAAGTCCACGCCCTACTCGGCGAGAACGGTGCCGGTAAATCCACTCTCATGAACGTTGCCTCGGGCACCGTTGCTCCAAGCCAGGGCGAACTATTTGTTCACGGTGATCGATACGAATCACTAACTCCAGCTCTGGCAGCCCGCCTGGGAATCGCTATCGTCCACCAGCACCCAGCCGTTATGAAAGACCTCACGGTTCTCGAAAACTTGCAAGTTGCACTGCCTAAGGAAATCTTCAAGGGAAGGTCAGCTGACAAAGTCGGCGCCGAACTTCTTGAGCGCGTGGGTCTGAGAATTTCGCTCGTTCAGCGAGTAGAGGATCTGACCATCGCCCAGAAGCACCTTCTCGAAATCGCAAAGGCCTTGGCCACTTCGCCCAAGATTTTGGTTCTCGATGAACCAACCGCAGCCCTGGGGCAAGAGTCCGTGGCTCTTCTCTTTGGGTTGGTCGAAAAAGAAATCGCCGCCGGCACCGCGGTCATTTACATCACGCACAGACTTGCCGAGGTTCGCGAGTTAGCGCAGGTCGTAACCGTGCTTCGCGATGGCCGAAAGATGGCTACATCGAGGGTCAGCGAAGTTTCTGACTCCGAGCTTCTGTCATTGATTATCGGTCGCGAATTGAAGTCCGCTTTTCCGGCAAAGCACAAGCGCGATTCTCAGGCGCAACCGAACCTCGTGGTTCGTGAACTTTCGGGTGATGGATTCACCAACGTGTCAATCGAGGCGTATCCAGGGCAGATTATTGGTATCTCTGGAGTGGTCGGAAATGGCCAATCCCAGTTCCTGAAGGCCCTCGCCGGTCAATCCGACTTCACCGGTTCGGTTGAGATTAATGGCAAAGCAAGCTCGGCCCGCGAGTTGAATGGCGCGGCTGCTCTTATGCCCGCCGATAGACAGCGCGAGGGTGTGATGATGCGCATGTCAGTGCGCGAAAACTCTGCCCTGGCCGCACTGAAGAAATTCAAGACCGCTGGCCTATTGAGCCGAGGCAAGGAGGTCGACAGCGTTCACGCCACTCTGACCTCACTCTCGATTAAGGCACCGAGCCTAGAGGCTCCGGTTTCAGCGCTCTCTGGCGGCAACCAGCAGAAAGTCGTCATGGCCAGAGCTCTGCTCTCTGACCCAGTGGTCATCCTCGCAGATGAACCGACCCAGGGCGTTGACGTTGGTGCTCGATCTGAGCTTTACGAGATTCTTCGCCAGGCGTCGAAAGATGGAATTCCCGTGGTTGTTGCATCTTCGGATGCAAAAGAACTCGAGGGTCTCTGTGACACCGTCTATGTTTTCTCTCGCGGCCAGGTTGTGAAGACCCTTCGCGACGAAGAAAACAGCGAAGAGGCCATGATTGAGGCTGCTGTCACCTCAACCGCAAAGTCGATCAAGATCGAGCGTGAGATTCGTGAACAAAAGCTGGGCAATGAGACTTTCGGCGACAAATTCCGCCGATTCCTCAAGGGTGACTACGCTCCTCCGGCGCTACTAACTCTGGTCATGATTGCCCTTGGAGGGTACATCGCTAGCACCAGCGACACCTATCTGGGCGAGTTCAACATCAACTCTGTTCTGGTTTTGGTGAGCGCGCTGGGATTTGTTGCCCTCGGTCAAACCACCGTGATGATGACCGGCGGAATCGACCTATCTACAGGCCCCCTGGCGGGCTTTCTTGTCGTCATTGCGTCATTCTTTATCAACGACGACTCTCCAGCCGTTTCGATGATCCTGGGGTTGGTCACGATGATAGCTGCGGCAGTTGTCGTGGGGCTTTTTAACAGCTCGCTGATTCGCTTTGTGAAGTTCACGGCCATCGCCGCCACACTTACCACCTACATCGCGATCGGTGGACTCTCGTTCATTCTTAGGCCAAACCCGGATGGCTACATCAGTGGCGATGTGTCGGCTTTTGTGAACCAGAGTCTCGGCGCTATTCCCTATGCCTTCATCGTTCTAGTTGCTGCAACCTTTGGTATGGAGTACCTGCTTCGCCGCTCTAAGTGGGGCTGGAGACTTCGTGCGGTTGGCTCTAACGAGGAGTCGGCTCGTCGAGTCGGTGTGCCAGTAACTCGAACCGTGCTGGGTGCATACGTAATCTCGTCCTTATTCGTTTTTCTGGGATCCGTGATGCTGATGGTTCAGCTCGGCGTTGGCGATGCTTCGCAGGGAGTGGGCTACACCTTGACTAGCATCACAGCCGTAGTGCTGGGCGGCACAAGCCTGATGGGCGGGCGCGGAACTTATGTGGGAACTCTCATGGGTGCCGTGCTGCTGACTCAGGTGATGAATGCGACCGTCTTCCTAAACCTCGATCAGACCTGGCAGTACCTACTTCAGGCCGCGCTGGTGTTGATTGCCGCAATCGTTTATGGAGTGGCCCGAAACCGCAAGGCAAGACTCAAGACGGCTTAGCTGGAATGCGAAAACCGGGGTCGCGTTTTTTTTGGCGGCCCCGGTTTGCTTTAAGCCTGCAGATTAGACCTTGCGTTGCCGGGTGAGTTCGGCAATGGCCGACCAGTCGAGGTCTTTGAGCTCGTCATCAGCCAGGGCCTGTTCAAAGAGTTGGTGCAAAACCTTTGCAACCGGAAGAACCAGGCCGCCCGAGGCTGCGGCATCTTCGACAAGCTTCACATCTTTCAGGCCAAGCGCGACCGAGAATCCCGGCGGGGAGTAGTTGCGGTTGACGATCATTGGCCCGTATCCCACATAGGCAGATCCGGTGAAAGCCGTGTGCGTCAAAATTTCGACGAACGTGGATGGGTCGACGCCGCCTGACTCGACGAGGGCAACCGACTCACCAATAGCTTGCAGCGCGTGAATCAAGTTGTAGTTGACTCCGAGCTTAACCAGGATGGCGCGCTTGTGGTCGGCCCCGAGGTTCCAGTGCTGAGCGCTGATTTTCTCGAACACGACTCCAGCTGCCTCGATGAGTTTCGAGTCGCCAGCTGCGACGATCAGCAGTTTGCCATTAGTGATCGCCATCGGTCTGCCGAGCACGGGCGAGGCAACGTAGCCGAGCCCCAGCGCCTCGTGGCGGGCGGCCAGTTCGTCAGTAGCCTCCAGGCTGAGGGTAGACATGTTCAGGTGGATCAAGCCAGGCTTTGCCAAAGAGATCGCCGCTTCGCTAAATACCTCCAGGGCGGCCGAGTCGTTGCTCAGCATCGAAATAGCAAAGGGGTTCTGCAGTGCGTCCTCGAGCGAAACCCGCCTGGCGCCTCTGTCGATGATGGCCTGTTCATCGCGCGTCGAACGGTTCCAGAAATCCACTTCGAATCCCTGGTCGAGCAAACGATTGGCCATTGCTAGCCCCATCGAGCCCAGGCCGATTACTGAAACTCTCGGCAGGCTAGTCATTAGCTTCACCAACCAGTTGGTCGCGCACGAACTCGAGTTCGCGAGTCACGTATTCGACGATGTCGCCTGTCTTGAGCTCTGGCGGCAGCACATCCCAGGTATAGGTCTCAATCTCGAGGTGATCTGAGAGCGGTGTGTTGCGGTGCATTTGAAGCGCATCGACGACTCCGAATCGAGTCGTGCGAAATGGCCCGAGTTCTTCGAGAAATACTGGGACGTGAAAATGCGTGCGCATTTCGGTCTTCACTGGGCTTGCCTCGAATGCGTCGAGTGCTTCACCGAGATTCAGAAACTTTGTGATTGCCCCATTTTGCTTCAGTGAGGTTTGGCTCAGATAAATGGTGTCGGTGAATCTGCGCAGGGCCTCTAACTTGTCTTGCGTCAGGTCTTCTACCCACAGCGAAGCAGCCTCCTGAAGCTTGAAGATCGGAATACCCGCGGCAACCAGCTTGCCCAGCGACTCCTTGATGTTTTCGAAGCCGACAGACTGGTGGCCGATGTCGAAAACCACTCCCAGGTACCTGCGAACCGTGCCTTCGGCCTCGCTTACGGGTATGCCAGCAACCTGGGCGAGCTCCGCGATGCCGGCGCGTGAGTAGATTCGACTTTCAAACCACTCAACTGTCTCATCGGTGGTTTCGAGGTAGCAGGCGGGCTCGGGCTCAATCGCCAACTTCACTCGACGACCTGTTCTCTCCTCAAGCTCGCGCAGGTGAGCGACAACACGAAAAACGTTGCGGGTGAAAGTATCAACGTACTTCTCGTCGGCGACGTTTGGCTTGAATGCAAGTGGGGCAGTCTGGATCGAAGGGTTGACCGTGGCTGGCGAAATTTCTGCGAGGATGTCGGCAACTTGATTCGTGTATTCAACGCGTTGCTCGGATGTCCAGTCCGGCTCGTAGACCTTCTCCATCACGGTTTGGCCCTTGAATGGGCCATACGGAAAAGCGTTGACCGTGTAAACGTAGAGCCCCTCGGAGGCGAGAAACGCAGCTAGCTCTTGTTTCTCTTGGGCGCTCTCGGTGAGTGTCTTAGCCGATGCTGCCGAAATTCGAAGCGAGACGGCAAAGGGGGCATCTGGGGAGACTCGTTTCTTGACCTGGGGCAAGAATTCGCGGAGGCTCGCATTCATCTCGGCCCACGTATCGCCTAGGTGCACAAGAGTCGAATAACTGAGGTGGCCGAGGCCGTTAGGAAGCAACATAGAGACTCCATCGTCTTAGATGCTTTCTATTTTATGTGCAGTAGCACTAAACAAATTGTCACAGTTTGACCAATTTCAACGCGTTTTCTAAACAATCAGTGAGTCTTGGCGTCACTCTCTGTAAAGTTTTGTTAAAGCAGTTCACACCTAATGGGTAGTTTGCAAGGGGATCACATGCATTTCGACATCGGAGACGAGCTAAGACGAGTTCGAGTGTCTCGAAAGCTAAGCCTTCGAAGCGTTGCAAGTGCGGTTGGAGTCTCGGCCAGCCTGCTCTCGCAAGTCGAAACCGGCAAGACCCAACCCTCGGTAAGCACCCTCTATGCGCTGGTCAACCACCTGGGAATCTCCCTCGACGGACTGATGAAGGGCCAGATAGCAACCGATTCCGCAAACTCGGATGTTGGCTACGAGGATGGCCACCACGGAATCATCCAGCGCCGAAATGAGAATCCAGTGATCGAGATGGAAAACGGTGTGGTCTGGGAGCGCCTGGCCGACGGCGGCAAGGACGATGCTGACCCGCTCATGGTTACCTACGAGCCGGGCAGTTCATCCTCGGTCGAGGGCAAGATGATGAGACATGACGCACTCGAATACGGGGTAATCATCGAGGGCATTCTCACGCTGCGCATCGAGTCGGAGGCCCACGAGCTTTATCCGGGTGACTCCTTTAGCTTCGATGCCAATCGACTACACATGTACGAAAACAACTCGTCAAAGCCCGCCCGAGGCATTTGGTTTGTTATTGGAAACAAGGAATCCGAGAGTCAGAATCTGAGCAACTTGGGCCCGGTCAAGCCATCCTCGATTGCCCTGCCTGCTAAGTCAGCAGTCGACGTGCTAAACGTGATGGGCGACGCAAAGACCAGAAAGCTAAACGGCCGCTAGACGACTTTGCGCATCTCGCTAGACGAGCATGCCTAGCGGGTTTTCGATTCTGCGCACAAAAGCGGCCAGCCACTCGGCAGCGAGCGCGCCATCTACGGCACGGTGATCGGCAGAGAGCGTCACGGTCATGACGTTTGCCACGACTATCTGCCCGTCTTCGACTATCGCCCTCGGTGAGGCAGCCCCAACCGCAAGGATTCCCGACTGCGGGGGATTCAAGATTGCGGTGAACTCCTTGGTTCCGAACATCCCCAGGTTGCTGACAGCAAAACTGCCACCCTCGAGCTCCTCTTGCCTTAGCTTGCCAGCTCGTGCGCGTTCGGCGAGCTCCTTGATCTCTAGGCTGAGGTTGCTCAGTGATCGCTTTTCTACACCCCGAATAACCGGTGTCAAGAGCCCGCCATCGGTGGTCACGGCTATCGCGATGTCTGCCGACTCGTAGCGCCTCATGGCATCGGGGGTCCAAACAACATTCGATTCAGGCACATCCATCAAGGCGCAGGCCACGGCTTTCACCACGATGTCGTTGACCGAGATTTTCACGGGTGAAGAATCGTTGATCCGCTTTCGGAGCTCCAAGAGCGCATCCACCTTGCAATCGGCGGTCACGTAAAAGTGCGGCACTGTCGACTTGCTTTCGGTGAGCCTGCGAGCAATCGCCCTGCGCATGCCGCTGTGCGGAACCATGCTGTAGCTGCTCGAGTACTCCTGTTTTGCGAGTTCACTGCCCGTAGTTGCTGTGGGCGCTGGGGTGCTCGCAACCGGCGCTGATTGACTCTGGCCAGCGAGGTGAGCATCTAGGTCGCGGCGAACGATTCGACCCTGCGGGCCCGTGCCGGCGATGGCGTTTAGGTTAACCGAGCGCTCGCGGGCCATCTTGCGAACCAGTGGGCTCGCAAAGATGCGGCCATCGGCGGCAACGTCCGGCTCTGCCGCGCTAGTTGGGGCCGTGGCAACCGGTGCCGTGGCAATTGGTGCTGCGACCGGCGAAGCGGCGACGGGTTCGGCCGCTGAGGCAACAGGAGCTGCCGCCGCATCCCCGCCGAGCAGAGCATCGGCGACCGATGGATCTTCGCCGGCAGCTAACAGCAGCATGATTGGCGCGCCAACTTCGACCGATGCTCCGTCGGCCACCAGGATGCGGTGAACGATGCCATCCGCGTCGGCGGCGTAGTCAACGACGGCCTTTTCGGTCTCCATTTCGGCGAGCACATCGCCGACCTTCACGCTCTGGCCCGCAGTGACTTGCCAGCGCGAAAGAACAATTTCGGTTGCTCCGGCGGCAACCTCGGGCATGCGAATCAGAGTTGCCATTAGTTTCTACCGAAGCCCTTCTTTGCCTTGAGCAGGCCTGCAACGACTTCTTCGGTTCTTGCGATCGCGGCACGCTCGAGAACCTTCGAGATGCTTGGCGATGCCTCGCCGCCGTGCACTCGCTGCACGGGCTGATCAAGGTAGTCGAAGAAGCGTCGCTGAATCTCATCGGCCAGCCAAGCGCCGTAGCTGGTGCCCTGAGCGCCCTGCTCGACGATCATCACGGCGTTGGTCTTCTTGATGCTGGTCTCGATTGCCTGCCAGTCGATGCTTGCGCGATCTAGCCAGCGGAGGTCGATCACCTCGGCATCGATGCCGGTTTGTTCCACCGCCTCGAGCGAGTGATTCACCATCGAGAGGTAGGTCAGCACGGTGATGTCGTTTCCTTCGCGCTTAACGGCAGCCTTGCCGAATGGAATCTGGTAGTCCAAGTCGGTTGGCACGTATTCGCCCTTCGAGGCATACAGGTCGACGTGCTCGATGACGAGAACCGGGTCATCCAGGCTGAGCGCAGCGTTCATCAGGCCCACGTAGTCGAATGGGTTTGATGCCGCCACGATGCGCCAACCAGGTGCTGTGGCCACGATGCCGGCTGGGTCCATGAGGTGCTGAGAGCCGTAGCCCGAGCCCATGGCGACCTTGGTGCGAATCACCACTGGAACCTTGGCATCGCCGCCGAACATGTGGCGAGCCTTGCCGATCTGGTTGAATACCTGGTCGGCGGCAACCCACATGAAGTCTGGATACATGAACTCGATTACCGGCCGGAATCGACCATCGAGAGCCATACCGCCGCCGAGACCGGCGAATGCGTTTTCGCTGATCGGGGTGCCGAGAACCCGGTTCGGATACTTCTCAACGAGCCCCTTGGTTGCGCCGTTGGTTCCACCTTTGAGTCGGTGCACGTCTTCGCCAAGCACGACGATGCGCGAGTCGGTTTCCATTCGTCGGTCCATCACGGCTGCGACGGCGTCGACGAATCGAACCTCTTCTTTTTGACCAGGATGCGTGTTGAGCTCTGCCGTTCTCGCGCCGGCGAGCTCAGAGGCGTCGCCGCGAACGCCGACGTTCACGAAGTCGACGCTCGGCCACAGTTCTGGCCGAATCTTGCGGGCGCCTGGCTTGCCGACTGGGTCGGCTTCTAGAAGCTGGGCGACGGCGAGTTCCATCGCGGCCTGCGCCTGGCGGCGAACCTCTTCGACCTGACCCTGTTCGATGAGGCCGAGGTTGATCATCTCGTTGGCCACTCGAGTGAGTGGGTCGCGACCGCGCCACTGTTCTTCTTCATCCTTGGGGCGATAGCCGAAGGCGCTGCCTGGGAACGGGCCGTTCTGGTGGAAGAAGCGGTAGACCTCGGCCTCGATGATTGCCGGGCCGCCACCGGCGCGAACGTGCTCGCCGATCTCTTGCATCGCAAGGTAAACCGCCAGTGGGTCCATGCCATCGACGCGCCAGCTCGGAATGCCGAAGCCGGTGCCGCGGCCGGAGAGTCGAGACTCGGCGGTCACCTCAGAAACGTGGGTCGACACCGCGTAAAGGTTGTTCTCAATAAAGAAGACGAGTGGGATGTCCCAAGCGGCCGTGAGGTTCATGGTCTCGAGAACCGAGCCGATGTTCACGGCACCGTCGCCGAAGTAACTGACCGTGAGATCTTGGGTGTTGGAGTGTTTTTGCGCCCAGGCGTTGCCGGCTCCGAGCGGAACGCCGCCACCCACGATTGCGTTGGTGCCGAGTGCGCCGGCCTCCATCCATTGAAGGTGCATCGAACCACCGCGCCCACGGCAGTACCCCTGGGCTAGTCCGAGGATCTCGGCGAGGGTGCGCTGCAGAACCTCTTGAATGGGAGCGGTGACGAGTTGGGTAACATCTAGGCCCCCAGGGGCAACGTAGCCGATGGCCTTGGCTAGAAACTGGTGATGGCCGCGGTGCGAACCGTTGACCGCGTCAGTGCCCCGAAGGCCGACAATCGAACCGACTGCTCCACCCTCTTGGCCGATGCTCGAGTGTGCAGGGCCGTGCACGAGCCCCTCGCCTGCGAGCTGAAGCACGGTCTCTTCGAAGGCTCGAATGAGGTGCATCTGGCCGAGCATGGTCTCGAGCAAGCGCGGATCGGCGGCTCGCCAGTCTTCAGGCGTCGTGCGAAGCTCAACCCACGGCTCTTTGGGTGAAAGCAGAATCTTTTCGGTCATCATTGACTCCAACTTGTAACGCTTGCGGGTGGCTTCACAACTCACTCAAGGATAAACAATGTATCCAATTACCGCAATTATGGCATTATTAGTGCGTACACAACAGAATAAAAGCGCTGATTGTATCCAATTGGTTATTTTAGGAGTCAACGATGACCACAGGCATTCCGACCCTCCGGGGCACCGACCACATCGGTTTTACAGTTCCCGACATAGAAGAGGCCACGGTCTTTTTCAGGGACATCATTGGTTGTGAATATGTTTACAAACTCGGGCCGTTTGTAAGTGATGACGATTGGATGGCCGAGCACCTCAACGTGCACCCGCGCACAGTGATGAAAGAGATTCGCTTCTTTCGTTGCAAGTTTGGCTCAAACTTCGAGATCTTCGAATACCAATCGGCCGACCCCGATGGCCCGAGACCCCAGCCGCGCAACAGCGACATTGGCGGCCATCACCTTTGCTTCTACGTGGATGACCTGCCGGCAGCCGTCGCCTATCTCAAAGAGAACGGCATCCGTGTTCTTGGCGAACCGACCAAGAGCTCGAACGCGAGCCTTGGTCAGACGTGGGTATATTTCTTGAGTCCCTGGGGAATGCAGTTCGAGCTTTGCAGCTACCCCGAAGGCAAGGCCTATGAAAAAGACGCGAAGGTAAAACTGTGGCATCCACTTCACCCATCCGAGTAGCCGAGGTTCTTCGCGACGAGATTCTGAACGGTGCTCTGGTGCCTGGGGAGCGCCTGCGCCAAGAAGATATCGCGGCGAGACTCGGTGCCAGCCGTCAGCCCGTGCGTGATGCGCTTCGCTTGCTCGAGGGCGATGGGCTTGTGACCTTAGTTGCTAACTCGGGAGCCTGGGTCTCGAAACTCTCAGAGCGAGAGTGCGACGAGGCCTACTTGGTGCGCGAGCGACTCGAGCCGCTGCTGCTTTCGCAGAGCCTGCCGAATCTCAACTCCGAGCAGGTCGCGCGCCTCGCCGAACTCGTTGGCGAGATCGAGTCATCTGGCGACATCGAGACCTTCTTGCGGCTAGACCGCGAGTTTCACCTGCTCTGCTACGCAGGCGCGCAGCCTGGCATGCTCAGCGAATTCGTCGAGCGCATCTGGAACACGACTCAGCACTATCGGCGAGCATTTGCCAAACTGAGCGACCCTGCGACATCCGAGATCACACACATGGAACACCACCTGATTCTCGACGCCATCACCCGACGCGATTCAGTGCAGGCCGAGAGGGCGCTCGAAGGACACATCCGTCGCACCCGCGTGACTCTGGCCGAACACAAAGAGCTATTTAGCTAAGCGGCGCGTTCGCCCCGGCCGAGCCGCATCCGCAGCCCATCCAGTTGCGCGCTCATCTCCGCCGGCAGGTGGTCACCAAATCGGGCGAAGTACTCCTCAGTGAGCTCGGCCTCATCCAGCCATCGGTCTAGGTCAACATCGAATAACTGACCCATGACCTCTGGGCTAAGACCGAGCCCGGCAACGTTGAACTCAGAAATCATCGGCAGGCCGCCAATGGCAGAATCTACGGATGCGACCTCGCCTTCGAGGCGCGCGACGATCCACTCGAGAACTCGAGTGTTTTCGCCGAACCCTGGCCAGAGGAACTTGCCATCCTGGCCCTTTCTGAACCAGTTCACCTGAAAGACCCGCGGCAAAAGTTCCGGTGCGGTGCTTGCGCCGATGGCTAGCCAGTGCTGCCAGTAGTCACCCATGTTGTAGCCGCAGAACGGCAGCATCGCGAATGGGTCACGGCGCAGAGCCCCGACCTCGCCCTCGGCCGCGGCCGTCTGTTCGGATGAAATCGTTGCACCCATGAACACGCCGTGGTTCCAATCGCGCGATTCGACTACCAGCGGCACGTTCGTGGCGCGGCGACCGCCAAAGAGGATGGCATCCAGTTCAACGCCTTGCGGGGAGTTCCAGTCTGGGTCAATCGTCGGGCACTGAGCGAGGCTCACGGTAAAACGCGAGTTGGGGTGCGCGGCCGGGGTAGCGCTCGCGGCGTTCCAGGCCTCGCCGCGCCAGTCGGTGAGGTTCGCGGGCGGCACGTTGGTAAGGCCCTCCCACCAGACGTCGCCATCCTCGGTCAAAGCAACGTTGGTGAAGATCGTGTTGGCCCGCATAGTTTCGATGGCGGCCGCGTTCGTTTTTAGGCTCGTGCCGGGTGCCACACCGAAAAATCCTGCCTCGGGATTGATGGCCCGAAGGCGACCGTTCGGCCCCTTCGAAATCCAGGCGATGTCGTCGCCGATCGTCGCGACCTTCCAACCGGGCAGGGTTGGGCGCAGCATCGCGAGGTTGGTCTTGCCGCACGCGGATGGAAAAGCTGCGGCAACGTGATAGTTCTTTCCTGCCGGCGAGGTTAGCTTCATGAGCAGCATGTGTTCGGCGAGCCAGCCCTCGTCGCGCCCGAGCACCGACCCAATGCGCAGCGACATGCATTTCTTGCCGAGCAGGGCGTTGCCGCCGTAGCCAGAGCCGAACGACCAAATCTCGCGGGTCTCAGGAAAGTGCACGATGTATTTCTCGTCGTTGCATGGCCAGGAGGTATCGGCCAAGGTGGCGCCGGATGAGTCGATCAGCGGCGAACCGACGGAGTGAACGGCGGGCACCCAGTCGGCACCGTCATCGATGCGGCTCAGCACATCGCGTGTGACACGGTTCATCAGATGCATGTTTAGTACCACGAACGGAGAGTCGGTGATCTCGATGCCGAATCGGGCCTGCGGTGAATCCACCGGACCCATGGCGAACGGCACCACGTACATCACTCGCCCGCGCATCGAGCCGCTGAACTTTTCATCCAGGGTTCTTCGCATTTCGCTCGGATTCGCCCAATTGTTGGTCGGGCCAGCGTCTTCGGCGCGCTCGGAACAGATATAGGTGCGGTCTTCGACCCGCGCCACATCCGAAGGGTGCGATCGCGCTAGAAAGCTGTTTGGCCGCTTGGCCTCGTTGAGGCGAATAAGGCTGCCCTGCTCGACCATCATCGAGGCAAGCGCATTCCATTCGGCGTCAGAACCGTCGCACCAGACGAGCTCGGATGGCTGTGTGAGAGTCGCGATCTCGCTAACCCAACGGAGGTATGAATTTTGTGCAGGCATTCGGCCGACCCCTTTGTCATTCGAAAACTTAGCTAATGTTCAGCGTAGGTGAACAGATTACCACGAATCCCTCGCAAAATCGCCAGGATGTCTAGTATCGTTGAACTCAAAGTAGAAATAACCACGAGGATGTTCAAGTGACGTTTACAGCAGCGGACGAAGCAAGAGTTTTGGCATCGGTGCCCACTGGGCTACTCATCGATGGAGTTTGGCGCGGGTCCTCAGACGGCGCGACTCTAGATGTAGAAGACCCAGCGACCGGCTCGAAGATTGCCACCGTCGCGAGCGCATCCGAGGCCGACGGTCTTGCGGCGCTCGACGCGGCCCACCGCGCGCAGCGTGCTTGGGCAAAGACCGCACCACGCTACCGAGCAGAGATTCTTCGGGCCGCCTACGAGCGGGTCATCGAGCTCAGTGACGACTTCGCCATTCTCATGTCGCTCGAAATGGGCAAGCCGTTCGCCGAGGCCAAGGGCGAAGTGCTCTATGGCGCAGAGTTCCTGCGCTGGTTCAGCGAAGAGGCCGCCCGAGTAGCCGGTCGCTTCGCCACCGCCCCCGACGGCAAGATGCGCCTCATGGTGCAGAAGCGCCCAGTCGGCCCTAGCCTCTTCATCACTCCTTGGAACTTCCCGCTCGCCATGGCCACCCGCAAGATCGCCCCGGCAATCGCTGCCGGTTGCACCATGGTGCTCAAGCCTGCTGCCCTGACCCCGCTCACCTCGCTGCTGTTCGCCAAGGTGCTCGTCGAGGTTGGCGTGCCGGCCGGCGTCATCAACGTAATTCCGACTGCCAAGTCGGGCCCGGTTACAGGCCCGCTGATTCGCGACCCGCGCTTGCGCAAGCTCTCGTTCACTGGCTCGACGCCGGTCGGTCGTCGCCTCATCGCGGATGCATCCGAGCGAGTCCTTCGAGTCTCGATGGAACTCGGCGGCAACGCCCCGTTCTTGGTCTTCGCCGACGCCGACCTCGACAAGGCCGTCGATGGCGCGATGCTTGCCAAGCTGCGCAACATGGGAGAAGCCTGCACAGCAGCTAACCGAATGATCGTGCACAGCTCGGTCGCCGAAGCGTTCGCAACCCGCCTGGCAGCGAGGATGCAAGCACTCAAGGTCGCCCGCGGCCTCGAAGATGGCGCCAACATTGGCCCGATCATCGACGAGAGCAGCCGAAACAGCATCCACGAATTGGTGACCGATGCAGTCGGCAAGGGTGCGAAGGTGTTGACCGGCGGCCATATTCCGCCCGGCGAGGGTTACTTCTATCCGCCGACCGTGCTCACGGGTGTCACGCGCGACGCCCGCATCCTGCAAGAAGAGGTGTTCGGTCCGGTTGCGCCAATCGTCACGTTCGAAACCGAGGATGAAGCCGTCGAACTCGCGAATGACACCGAATACGGGCTCGTCGCCTACGCGTTCACCAAGGACCTCAACCGCGGATTGCGTTTGGCCGAGACGCTTGAGGTCGGCATGTTTGGGCTTAACACGGGTATCGTCTCGAACCCAGCTGCCCCGTTCGGTGGAGTCAAGGCCTCTGGTGTTGGCCGCGAGGGTGGACTCGAGGGCATAGAGGAGTATCTCGAAACCGTTTACGTAGGCATCGCGGACCCGTTCGACTGACCCACAGGCTACGAGCATGACAAGCGTGATTCTCGGGGCTCGACCCGAACGTCAAGGTCACGACGCCGATCAACCTCGACACCCACGCCGCCGACATCCTTCGAGTCATCGAAGAAAACGAGCTCGATGAAGTGGTTCTCGTCGGTCACAGCTACGGCGGCATGCCCATCACACTCGCTGCCGATCGCAGCCCCGTGAAGATTCGCTCGATGATTTACCTGGATGCGATGGCGCCCGAGCCTGGCGAACGCGAATGGGACCTCATTCTCGAGGAAGACAAGGAGCTCTTTCTGAGTCTGTGCACCGATGGGCTAAACATGCAGCCGCCGAAGGCCTGGTCGGATCACGAACCGCGAGCCGCTGCTCACCCGATT
>CANGNR010000009.1 GCA_947455385.1 Microbacteriaceae bacterium | reverse complement strand
CGTTGCCCACATTAAGCGCGAATCCCGCCACCCAGCAGGGTGACGGGACTCGAGCTTGCTGAAGTTTAGGCGGCTAGACGTGCGCGCAGGTTTTCGGCCAGGCTCGCCATGAACTCATCGGTGGTCTGGTAGCCCTGACCGTTGCCAACTAGAGCGGCTAGGTCTTTGGTCATGTGACCCGACTCGACGGTCTTGATGATTACGTCTTCGAGGGTTTCGGCAAACTGCTGAACCTCTGGGGTGTTGTCCAGCTTGGCGCGGTGCATGAGCGCGCGGGTCCAGGCATAGATCGAGGCGATCGGGTTGGTCGAGGTCTTCTTGCCTGCCTGCCAGTCGCGGTAGTGACGGGTCACGGTGCCGTGGGCGGCCTCGGCAAGCGCCGTCTTGCCATCCGGGGTGGTCAGCACCGAGGTCATGAGACCAAGCGAACCGAAGCCCTGAGCAACGGTGTCTGACTGAACGTCTCCGTCGTAGTTCTTGCAAGCCCAAACGTAGCCACCCTCCCACTTGAGCGCTGCCGCGACCATGTCGTCGATCAGGCGGTGCTCATAGGTGAGGCCGGCGGCCTTGAACTTGTCGGCGTATTCGGCGTCGAAGACCTCTTGGAATGCATCCTTGAATGCGCCGTCGTAGGCCTTCAGAATCGTGTTCTTGGTCGAGAGGTAGACCGGAAAGTTGCGGGCGAGACCGTAGTTGAACGATGCTCGGGCGAAGTCGCGAATCGAGTCCATGTAGTTGTACATGCCCATTGCAACGCCACCGTGCTCTGGGTAGTCGGCGACGGTCATGGTCTGGGCCTCGCCGCCATCGGCTGGGGTCCAGGTCATGGTCACGCGGCCAGCGCCAGGAACCTTGAAGTCGGTTGCCTTGTACTGGTCGCCGTGAGCGTGACGGCCGATGACGATCGGCTTGGTCCAGCCGGGAACCAGGCGAGGCACGTTCGAGATGATGATTGGCTCGCGAAAGACTACGCCGTCGAGGATGTTTCGAATGGTGCCGTTCGGCGACTTCCACATCTTCTTGAGCTTGAACTCTTCGACGCGGGCCTCATCCGGGGTGATGGTTGCACACTTGACGCCGACGCCGTGCTTCTTGATGGCGTTCGCTGCGTCGATGGTGACCTGGTCGTCGGTGGCATCGCGGTGCTCAACCGAAAGGTCGTAGTACTCGAGGTCGATGTCGAGAAACGGCAGAATCAGCGAATCTTTGATGTTCTGCCAGATGATGCGGGTCATTTCGTCGCCGTCGAGCTCGACGACCTTGCCAACTACCTTGATTTTCGACATGGATGAAGCCTTTGCGCTTATAACGGTTCTCTGTGAATCAACAGATGGGTCAAGTCTACCGCTTGGGCGCGCCTAGAATTTGGGGCATGAGACTCAACTCCCTAGCCAAATTGACCTCCCTGATTGCCGCTACGGCGCTTGCGGTCACCGGCCTCTCAGCCGCGCCAGCGCAGGCATCCGGCCCCATCGTGCCGGTGCCAGACAAGCAGATCACCGAGGCATCGGTCGGCATCCAGATGTTCCTCTGGAACTGGGACTCAATTGCCAAGGAGTGCACCAACGTGCTCGGCCCCGAAGGCATCGACTGGGTGCAGATTTCGCCACCGCAGGAGCACATCACCGGCTCGACCTGGTGGGTTCACTACCAGCCGGTCTCATACAAGCTCGAATCTGACCTTGGCACTCGAGCGCAGTTCATCAACATGGTGCACGCGTGCAACCGAGCCGGCGTGCAGATCATCGCGGATGCCGTGATCAACCACATGGCGGCTAGCGACGGCAGCGGGTACGCGAACACCGAGTTCTCGCGCTTCAACTATCCGGGTCTTTACGCGCCGAATGACTTTCACGCAAACCTCGACCCGAGCGACCCGCACTACTGCGCAGACAACATACAGGATTATGGCGACCAGTGGCAGGTGGTGAACTGCTCGCTGAGCGGTCTGCCAGACCTCGCAACCGAGAAGCCAAACGTTCGCCAAACCATCGCGAACTACCTAAACGACCTGATCGACATCGGCGTTGCCGGATTCCGCGTTGATGCCGCCAAGCACATTGGCGCAGAAGATCTCTCTGCCATCAAGGGTCTGCTTCACGACGTCAACGGTCGCCCACCATACTTTGGCTCCGAGGTCATCGGCAGCTCGAGCGAGAACGACGCCTTCACTCCGTTTAGCGACGTTTGGGCATGGCAGATGCCAACCGACCTCGTGAACAACCTGCCGCTGGGCATGGCCGGCATCTATTCGAACCGAGCCCTGTGGACCGAAACCTTCAACGACAGCGCCCACACCATCACCATGGTGTCGAACCACGACACCGAGCACCACGGTGGCGCGCTTTCATACAAGGATGGCCTCACCTACCAGCTGGCCAGCATCCTGATGCTGTCGAACTCGTTTGGCAAGCCAGAGCTTTACACCGGATACGCGTTTAGCGACGACGGCAACGGTTCGCCAAACTACAAGCCAGGCAGCGACCTCTATGCGAACGCGGTCTGCCCGGCCGGCACCAAGGCGCTAAAGCCTCAGGCGAGCTATGTCGAGGGCACCTACATCTGCATGGATCGCTGGACCGCGATTCGCGGCATGATTGCGTGGCGCGATGCCGTTGGTGCCTCAACCATCGAGACCAACGCCAAGTACCTCAAGATTCCGGCAACCGGCCTCGGTCGCATCCTGCAGTACAACCGCGGCATCGGCTTCATCGCCATGAACCCAACGGCTAAGGCACTCAAGACCACGCTGCTGGTGCATGAACCCAAGGGCGCCTACTGCGACGTGATCAGCGGCGGTCAGAAGCCGATCACATCAAAGAAGAAGTGCGTTGGCACGACGATTACCGTCTCGGCCACCGGGCGTGCGCTCGTGACCGTTCCAGCCAAGAGCGCAATCGCCATCGTCAAGGCGAGCTGGGCGAAGCTCAACTAAACGAGCGAGTCGCGCCAGGCCTTGTGCATCTTGGCGAACTTTCCGCTGCCGGCGATGAGCTTGGCGGGGGCGTCATCCTCGATGATTTGACCGTGCTCAAGAACGAGCACGCGGTCGGCGATCGACACCGTGCTTAGGCGGTGGGCGATGATGATCGCGGTGCGGTCGGCCAGCAGGGTCTTGAGTCCGTGCTGCACCAGGCGCTCGCTAGGAATGTCGAGCGAGGCGGTGGCTTCGTCAAGAATCAAGACGGCCGGGTCAGCGAGAAAGGCTCGAGCAAACGAGATCAGCTGTCGCTGACCGGCACTCACTCGGCCACCGCGCTTATTCACGTCGGTGCCGTAGCCATCGGGCAGAGCCATGATGAACTCGTGGGCACCGACGGCCCTGGCGGCCGCCTCGATCTCATTTTGCGAGGCGCCTGGCTTGCCGAGTGCGATGTTGTCGCCGACCGAGCCCGAGAACAGGTATGCCTCCTGGGTCACCATGACCACGGCACGTCGAAGGGTCTCGTCGGCCAGGTTGCGAAGGTCGATGTCGTCTAGGCGAACCGCTCCCTCGGTTGGGTCATAGAAGCGCGAAACCAGCTTGGCTAGAGTCGACTTGCCGGCACCCGTGGTGCCCACCAGTGCGATGGTTTGGCCGGCCGGAATATCGAGGCTGAAGCTCGGCAGCACGGTCTGGCCCTTGCCATAGTGAAACTCAACGGCGTCGAACTCGAGGTGACCCTTCGGCTCATCCAAGGGGGTTGGATTTTCTGGCTCGGCAACTGAAGGCTTCTCTTCGAGCACGCCGGAGATCTTTTCGAGACCCGAGTTTGCCGACTGATACGAGTTGTAGAACATCGCGAGCTGTTCCATTGGGCCATAGAACTGACGTACATAAAGCATCGCGGCGATTAGCACACCGACGCCAAGGTGCCCATCGAAAACACGGATGCCGCCATAGAACAGCACAGCGGCGGCCGTGATGTTGCCGATCATGATCAGGCCCGGGTCATAGATTCCGAACAGCTGAATCACGCGCGCATTCACATAGCGGTAATCCTCAACCAGCTCTTCGTACTTCTCTTCGTTGGAGGGTTCTTTGCGAAACGCCTTGACCGCACGAATGCCGGTCATCGTCTCGACGAAGTGCACGATCAGGCGAGCAGAGGCCACGCGGGTCTTGCGATAGTTGGTTCGAGTCTGCTTCTGAAACCACCTGGTCAAGAAGTAGAGCGGAATGAACGAAAGCAGCATGATGCCAAACGAAGATACATCGAGCAGGATCATCGCGACCGCGGTGAAAATCATGTAGAGCAGGCCGGCGATCATGTCGTTGCCGCCCGAGTTGAGCAGCTCCATGATCGAGTCTAGGTCGTTGGTTTGGCGTGAAATCACGCGACCGGATGTGTAGGTCTCGTGAAACTCGATGCTTAGCCTCTGGGTGTGCGCAAAGAGTCGCTTGCGCAGTCCAAACAGAATGTCTTGGTTGATCTTGGCGGCGTATCGCACGAAGAACGCGATGAGAGCCGAGGATGCGGCCGCGGTGGCCAGGTATCCGACAATCAGGAGGTTCAGTGGAACAAAGTCACCCTTGACGGCCGCCGGCAGCGCCTTGTCGATCGCGATTGCGATTAGCCCCGGCAAGAGCACACGCAGGCCCTGAGCCGAGATAACCAGGCCGAGCGAGCCGAACAGTCGGTTGCGCACCGGGCGAACGAGTTCGCCGAGCAGCTTCATCGAGCGCGCGCGAACGGCCTTCTGCTCATCCTTAGAAAGGTCGATTTTCTCTTCGTCTTGAACGCCCTGCATCGCCATTAGTTGACCTCAATCATGTGTCCGGCAGCATCGAGGCTGCTGATGACGAAACGGTAGTGTTCGTTGCTGACCAGCAGGTCGCTGTGCTTGCCGACTGCCGTGATGCGGCCATCCTGCAGCAGCGCAACCTTGTCGGCCAATTGAACGGTGGATGGTCGGTGAGCGACGATGAGCGCGGTCGTGGTCTTCAGCACGGTTCGCAGCGCATCCTCAACCATTGCTTCGGTGTCTACATCGAGCGCCGAGAGTGGGTCGTCGAGCACGAGCACCGCGGGCTTGGCCGCAACCGCGCGGGCAAGCGCGAGTCGCTGACGCTGACCACCGCTGAGGCTCAGGCCCTCTTCGCCGATCTTGGTGTCGAGCCCGTCGGGCAGGTCATAGACAAACTGGGCCTGCGCAATGGCAAGCGCCTGCTCGAGGTCGGCCTCGCTGGCAGTCGGGTTGCCCAGCAGAACGTTTTCGCGCACCGACGCCGAAAAGAGCGTCGCATCTTCGAACGCCATCGCGATGTGGCTGCGAAGCTCTTCGCGGCTGAGATCGCGAATGTCGACGCCGTCGAGCCTGACCGAGCCCGCGGTCACCTCATACAGGCGGGTTGCCAGCGCGGTGAGCGTGGTCTTGCCGCTGCCCGTAATTCCGATTAGGGCCACAGACTCGCCCGGCAGAAGCTCTAGGTCGACGCCGTCGAGCAGGTCGGCCTGTTCCGCGGGCGCATCCTGGTATTTGAAGTGCACGCCCTCGAACACGAGGCGGCCCCGAACCTGCTCGACCTTGGCGGCCTCTTCTGGGTCTCGAATCGTCACCGGCTCGTCGAGAACTTCAAAGAATCGCTCGACCGCGGTCTGGGCGTCGATGGTCATCGAGAGCAAGAAGCCAACCGAGTCCATTGGCCAGCGCAGCACCGAAGTAATCAGAATGAACGCGGCTAGGCTGCCGATGGTGAGCTGGCCGGTCTGCACGAGCCAGACTCCGGCAAACAGCGAAACGCCAAGTGCAAGCTCGGGAATCACGCTTAGGTAGAGCCAGAGCGAGGCAACCATCTTGGCCTTGATCAGCTCGGTCTTTCGAAGTTCGAGGGCGTCGTTGGCGAACTTCTCGGTGATGAAGCCGCCGCGACCGAAGGCCTTCAAAACACGGATGCCGTGCACCGACTGCTCAACCGCTGTGGCGAGGTCGCCGGCCTGGTCTTGGCTGCGGCGGGCCGTGGCGTGATAGTTCTTTTCGAACCTGAAGCCGATCACCCAGAGAGGTGAAACGATGAGCAGGTAGACGGTGCCGAGAATCCAGTTGAACGAATAGAGCATGCCAAGGCCAACAACCACCGTGATCGCGTTTGCAATCAGCAGCACGATGCCAAACGAGAGCCAGCGGCGAATCAGGCTCAGGTCGCCAGTGGCGCGGCTCAGCAGCTGACCGCTCGGCCACTTGTCGTGAAAGGCAACCGGTAGATCTTGGAGTTTGGCATAGAGGGTGCGGCGAAGGCCGGCCTCCACGTGGGTGCCGGGGGTCAGCACGAGCCAGCGGCGAAGCAAGACCATGATGGCCTCGAGCGCGCCGAGGCCCAAGACGGCGAGAACCACGGGAACCAGAATCGGCATCACGGCCGAAGGGGTTGGCTGATTGAGATTTAACTTGATGCTGTCGACCAGGCCGCGCAGGTAGCCGGGAATCGCGAGCGCCATCATGTGAGCGCCGACGGCGGCGAGGGTGCCGAGAATAATGCGCGGGAGAGCACTCTTCGCGTGTGGAAATATCCGCAACAGAGTTGCTATGGTTCCGCGCTTTTTCATCTTTGAAAACAACCTAAGTTTGAGGTCGAAGTATTCCGACCAGAGGGGTCAACGGGCATATTGTTGCGCTAGTTGGCGGGTCGGTCAGACCAGCCTTTTAGGCTAACACCCAAAAGCGAAACCGCCGAACCAAGCGGCTCGGCGGTTTGCGCAGGTGCCCGAAGGCATCCGTGTTTGGTTTAGAGGTTCTCGACGTCTGCCTGCTTGGCGCGAACTGCCTCTGCGGCAACGCGCAGGGCGGCCAGCTCGTCGGCCTCTAGCGGGGTCTCGACGATCTTCTTGATGCCGCCGGCACCCAGCTGAGCCTCGACACCGAGGTAAACGCCAGAGATGCCGAACTCGCCGTCGACCCACGCGCAAACCGGGAACACGGCGCCAGAGTCTTCGTGCACGGCCTTGGCCATGCGGGCTACGGCTGCCGAAGGAGCGTAGTAGGCCGAACCGGTCTTGAGCAGGGCAACGATCTCGGCACCACCGTTGCGGGTGCGGTCAACCAGCTCATTGACCTTCTCGGCACCGAGCACGTCGACGATCTTCTTGCCGTTGACGGTCGAAACCGACGGAACCGGAACCATGGTCTCGCCGTGCGAGCCGAGGGTCAAGGTGTGAACATCCTTGGTGGCTGCGCCGGTTGCCTCGGCAACAAAGTTGGTGAAGCGGGCGGTGTCGAGCACGCCGGCCTGACCGATTACGCGCTCCTTCGGGAATCCCGATGCCTTCTGAGTGAGGGCGGTCATCTCGTCGAGTGGGTTCGACACCACCAGGATGACGGCGTTCGGAGCGAACTTTGCGATGTTCTTGGCGATTCCACCGACGATGCCGGCGTTGACCTCGAGCAGGTCCATGCGGCTCATGCCAGGCTTGCGTGGCAGACCTGCGGTGATCACGACGATGTCGCTGTCGGCGATTGCCTCGTAGCCCGAGCCGTCAGGCAGGGTGGTTGCACCGACAACTTCGGTCTCGAAGCCCTCGATTGAGCGCGACTGGTTGATGTCTAGGGCAACGCCCTGTGGCTTGCCATCGAGAATGTCGGTCAGAACGACGGTCTCAAAGATGTCGTACTCGGCCAGACGCTGAGCGGTGGTGGTGCCGTAGAAACCGGAACCGATGACTGAAACCTTGCCGCGACGGGACATAGTTTTCTCCTGATTTTCTTTGGGGGTCTGCGTTTAAGCCTACCCGTTTGGTTTATTTACGTTGGATGACGATTAGTGGAAGAAGTGGCGTTCGCCGGTGAAATACATGGTCAGGCCGGCTGCCTCGGCGGCGGCGATGATCTCGTCGTCACGCTTGGAGCCACCGGGCTGAACTACCGCCTTGATGCCCGCGCTGATGAGAATCTCGAGGCCGTCGGCAAACGGAAAGAACGCGTCGCTAGCCGCGACCGAGCCCTTGGCACGAGTGGTGTTGGCGCGGTCGATGGCGAGGTTGCACGAGTCCTTGCGGTTCACCTGGCCCATGCCGATGCCAACGGCGGCGCCATCCTTGGCAAGCAGAATGGCGTTCGACTTAACCGAGCGGCAGGCCTTCCAGGCAAAGGCGAGGTCGGCGAGGGTTGCGTGGTCGGCCATCGGGCCAGCTGCGAGCTTCCAGTTTGAGGTGTTGAAGTCGTCAAAGTCGTCGACCTCTTGAACCAAGATGCCGCCAGAGATCTGGCGGTACTCTCGCTGCGGGCGGCCAAAGTTGGCCGGCAGCTCGAGGATGCGAAGGTCCTTCTTCTTGTTCAGCAGGTATTCGAGAGCTGTGAGCTCATAGCCTGGCGCAACGATTACCTCGGTGAAGACCGGGCCAATCTGCTGGGCCATCGCCAGTGTGACAGGACGGTTTGCCGCGATAACTCCGCCGAAAGCGCTCAGCGGGTCGCACAGGTGCGCGCGGGCGTGAGCGTCGGCGATCGGATCATCCGAATCTGGGGTCGCTATGGCGATGCCGCATGGGTTGGCGTGCTTGATGATCGCCACGGCCGGCTCTTCGTGATCGTATGCGGCGCGCACAGCGGCATCCGCGTCGACGTAGTTGTTGTAAGACATCTCTTTGCCGCCGTACTGGCGAGCCTGGGCAAGGCCAGCGATGGCGTCCTTGCGGGTGTCGCGATAGAGCGCGGCGGCCTGGTGCGAGTTCTCTCCGTAGCGAAGCACGTTGACGAGCGAGCCAGTGAGCTCGAAGTCGGCGCCAAAGCCAGGGTTCTTAGACTCGGCGGTCGTGGTTGCACCGGCGTCGCGACGCCATTCGCGGTCGAGCTCGTCTGCGAACCAGCCGGCCACCGCGGTGTCGTATCTAGCGGTATGGGCAAAGGCCGAGGCAGCCAGCTCGCGACGCTGCTTGAGCGTGGTGCCGCCATCTGCGATGGCTGCGATGATGTCGTGGTAGCGAGCTGGGTCAACCACGATGGCTACGTTGGCGTGGTTCTTGGCCGAGGCGCGCACCATGGCGGGGCCACCGATGTCGATCTGCTCGACGGCCTGCTCCCCTGCGGCTCCGGCCTGAATGGCCTGAACGAATGGGTAGAGGTTGACGATGACGAGCTCGAACGGGCGAATGTCGAGTTCGGCGAGCTGGTTCTCGTGGTCAATCAGGCGAAGGTCGGCTAGCAGGCCGGCGTGAACCTTGGGGTGCAGGGTCTTGACGCGACCATCGAGCGACTCTGGAAACCCTGTGACCTGCGAAACCTCGGTAACGGGCACGCCGAGAGCCGCGATGGTCTTGGCGGTAGATCCGGTCGAAACGATCTCGACGCCGGCCTCACCGAGCGCGCGGGCGAGCTCCTCGAGTCCGGTCTTGTCTGAAACAGAGACGAGTGCGCGTCGAACCTGGATGCGGTCGCGGTGACGATAGTCGTTTGCGTTGCGGCTGTCGTGGCCTGCCATGTTCTGGCCTTTCGTTTGGTTGTTAGTTACTAACTACCTAGCGACGTTGCTAGAAGACTTGATGCGGTGTTGCGGGTTGGTGCGTGCTACGAAATCTGGTTTAGGTTGAGGCGACCCTCGGCGATGTCGCGAACCACCGAGACCAAAAGCTCGCGCTCAATGACCTTGATGCGCTCGTGCAGCTCGCCCTCAGACTCGCCGGCCTGCACCGCAAGGCTGCGCTGCGCGATGCGAGCACCGGTGTCGACGCCCTCGTCGACGAGGTGAACGGTGACGCCGGTTTCGGTGGCACCGGCCGCGAGAGCATCGCGCACAGCGTGGGCACCAGGATAAGCCGGCAACAACGATGGATGAGTGTTAATCAGTCGACCGTTCAGTGCCTGAACGAAGTGCGGCGGCAGAATCTTCATGAAGCCGGCCAAGACCACGAGGTCTGGCTTGAAGAAGTCGACGCTCTCGAGCAGGGTCTTGCCCCAGGCCTCGCGGCTCTCAAAAGCCGACGGGCTAACCACAAAGGTTGGCACGTCAAAGAGCTCGGCGTGCGCCAAACCAGGGGCTGGGTTGTCGGCGCCAACTGCAAGGATTCGCGCCGGAAAAAGCGGGCTGTCGGTTGCCTCTAGCAGGGCCCTGAGGTTTGACCCGGAGCCTGAAATCAGAACGACGACAGAGAGCATTAGTCCAGTTTATCCGCGCGCTTGAACAGCTGGTCGGCCTCTGGCTTGGCGGTGTAAAAGGCCGTCGCAACTGCCACCGGCGTCACCTCAATGAGCAGCACAAGGGCAAACATCCACGGGTTAACGCCGATGTCTTGCAGGCGACCCGGGCCAAGCGCACCACTGGCCAAAGCAGCCAGGATGCCACCCTCGGCCGCGGCAATCGCGCCAATCGCGATGCCGAGTGTGAGCGCCGCAGAGAATGGCGAAGCGAACTCCCAGCGCACCTGCTCGGCGTGACGGCGAACCAGAATCGTCGCGGCGAAGGTAGCCAGAAGTGGCACGACAACCGCGATGGTGCCAAACGCAAAGTCTCCGATCGGCAAAGCACCAAGGATGGGCAGCACGGGAACCGGACCGGTCTGGGTGCCGAGTGGGCTGATCGAGGATCCGCTGCCGATGTGAAAACCGACGCCGGTGAACCAGGAAGCCACCCAGATGGTCAAGTTCGGCAGCAGCGCCAGCTGGGCGATCGTCAGAACGAGGCCGCCCAGCAGGCTGACCTGAAGCGCTTCGTAGAGGCGAATCACGTCGATCCAGTTGAAAGCAACCAGGGTGCCGATGACCAAGGCAGAGAGGCCGAGGAGCATGGTGAGCACCGCGGTGCCAGCCCGCCAGGCCGGCGACCAGACGGCGCGAACCGACCAGTGCACGCGCTCTGCCGAGCGCTCGAGCCAAGCGTTGAGCGCAGCCGATTCGCGCGGCGCGGGCTCGCCGGTGCGGGCGATGGCAACTCCACGAATCAAGGATGCCGCGATCACGATGGACGTGAACAGCAGGGTTGGCAGATAGGTGGCCTGCCAGGTGACCGCCCAGATGTGCTTGTCTCGTGCCGCTGCTCCCAGACCAAACGACACCGCGAGATAAACCAAACCAACCGAAAGCCAGCCCGGCCACAGGTCGAGGCCACGAGTGAGGCGGCGGCCGATGCGAACCGCAAACAGACCTAGGCCGATGCTCGCGCCAAGTGGCAAGAAGTGCACGAAGAATGTTGGAGTCGCCAGGCCGGCGATGTGGCCGCCAGCTACGGTGAGCGTGGTGCCGTGGGCAACGAACCAGATGTCAACCGAGGTCTTAAACGTGGTGAGCCAGGATACGCTCGGGTCGTTTTCGATAAGCCAAACGAGAGAAAGCGGCAGCAGAACCCCGCCGATCGTGAAAGCAATCACGAACAGCGCTTCAAAGGCCCCCAGTAAAAAGGTGAGTCTGCGGCTCACGGTTTGGGCCTAGAGGTTCGCGTAAACCTCACGCATAAGCGCGGCGGTCTCACTCGGGGTCTTACCGACCTTGACTCCGGCGGCCTCGAAGGCCTCCTTCTTGGCCTGTGCGGTTCCTGCCGAACCAGAAACGATCGCGCCGGCGTGACCCATGGTCTTGCCCTCTGGCGCGGTGAATCCGGCAACGTAGGCAACGACCGGCTTGGTCACGTTTGCCTTGATGTAGTCGGCAGCCTTCTCTTCTGAGTCGCCACCAATCTCACCGATCAGCACGATTGCCTTGGTCTCTGGGTCTGCCTCGAAGGCTGCAAGAGCGTCGATGTGGGTGGTGCCGATGATTGGGTCGCCACCGATGCCGATTGCGGTCGAGATGCCAATCTCGCGCAGCTCGAACATCATCTGGTAGGTCAGGGTTCCCGACTTCGAGACGAGGCCGATCGGGCCGAAGCCCGAGATGTCCCAAGGGGTGATGCCTGCGTTGGATTTTCCGGGGCTGATGATGCCGGGGCAGTTTGGGCCGATGATGCGGGTCTTCTGCCCCTTCTCTAGGTTGTATGCCCAGGCAGCTGCCGAGTCGTGCACCGGAATGCCCTCGGTGATGGCAACGGCGAGAGGAATCTCCGCGTCGATTGCCTCGATGAGTGCCGCCTTAGCGAATGCTGGTGGCACGAAGATCACGGATACGTTGGCGCCGGTTGCCGCGATGGCTTCTGCGACGGTGCCGAACACCGGAAGGCTGGTGCCATCGACGTCAACGGTCTCGCCGGCCTTGCGCGGGTTCACGCCACCGACGATGTTGGATCCGCCCTTGAGCATGCGGCGAGTGTGCTTCATGCCCTCGCTGCCGGTCATGCCCTGAACGATGATTCGCGAGTTTTCATCCAAGAAAATAGCCATTTTGTATGTTCCTTCGCGTCTATCGGTTAGCTAGTTCGGCGGCCTTGTCGGCAGCTTCATCCATGGTTTCGACAACCGTCACCAACGGGTGGTTGGCCTCGGCAAGAATGCGGCGACCTTCGACAACGTTGTTGCCGTCGAGTCGAACGACGAGTGGCTTGGTAGCCGAGTCGCCGAGGGTTGCGAGCGCTCCGACGATGCCGTTGGCAACCGCGTCACAGGCGGTGATGCCGCCGAATACGTTTACGAAGACGCTCTTGACGTCGGAGTCGCCAAGGATCAGGCCGAGTCCGTTGGCCATGACCTCGGCCGACGCGCCACCGCCGATGTCCAAGAAGTTGGCTGGGCGAACCCCGCCGTGACGCTCGCCCGCGTAGGCGACGACGTCGAGGGTCGACATGACCAGACCGGCACCGTTTCCGATGATTCCAACCTGACCTTCGAGCTTCACGTAGTTGAGGTCGAGCTCCTTGGCCTTGGCCTCTAGAGGATCGACCTTGGCGATGCTGACAGCCTCGCGGCCTTCGTGGCGGAACTCGGCGTTGTCGTCGAGGGTTACCTTGCCATCGAGGGCCAGGATGCGGCCGTCGGTGTGCAGCACGAGCGGGTTGACCTCAACTAGGGTGGCATCTTCGTTCTTGAAGACGTTCCAGAGCTTGACGAATACTGGCGCGACCTTGGCCGCGAGCTCGTCGTCGAAGCCGCCGGCCTTGGCGATCTCGAGCGCCTTTGCGTCGTCGATGCCCTCGAGCGCGTTTACGGCGATCTTGGCGAGTGCCTCTGGGCGCTCGACCGCGAGCTGCTCGATCTCCATGCCGCCCTCGACGCTGCAGAGCGCCAAGAAGGTGCGGTTCGACCGGTCGAGCAAGACCGAGAAGTAGAACTCTTTGTCGATGGATGCGCCTTCGGCGATCATCACGCGCTTGACGACGTGGCCCTTGATGTCGAGACCCAGGATGTCGTTGGCGCGGTCGCGTGCCTCTTCTGGGTTCTTGGCGACCTTGACGCCACCGGCCTTGCCGCGGCCACCAACCTGAACCTGAGCCTTGACGACCACGAGGCCGCCAATCTTGGCTGCTGCGGCTTCTGCCTCGGCTGGGGTGTCGGCGATTAGGCCCTGAAGAACTGGAACACCGTATGACTCAAAAAGGTCGCGGGCTTGGTACTCAAAAAGATCCACGTGGGAGTCCGAATCTGTCGAAATGAGAGAGGAATCAAGGTCAAGTTTACTCGCTTTGAAACTCCGATTTTGCCCGTCTGGTGGGCGGCATCGACGGGTTTAGCCGTCGATTTTGGTGATTGGCGCAACCTTCACGAGCAAACGCTTGACGCCCTTAGAACCAAAGTGGATTTCGGCGGTCTGCTTGGGGCCTTCGCCCGAGACGCTGACCACCTTGCCGCGGCCAAAGTCGGTGTGCTCGACCATGTCGCCTGGCGCCAACTGCAGGCCCTCGTTGTTGCGAACCTGAGTGACGGCACCGGCCCAGACGGTCTTGGGTTTGTCGGCGACACTTCTGAAGCCGGTGGTGTCGGCGATGGATTCGCGAAAACGAGGCAGAGCGCCGCTGCGGGATGCCCCGCGCTCGCGCCAGTCGATGAGCGTATCGGGAATCTCTTGCAAGAAGCGGCTTGGAACGCCAGATTCGGTTTCACCGTAGAGCGAACGGCTCAAGGCGAGGCTCAGAAACAGCCGCTTCTTGGCGCGGGTCAGCCCAACATAGAAGAGGCGGCGCTCTTCGCTCATGCCGCCCGGCACCACGAACGACATTCGGTGAGGCATCAAACCCTCTTCGACGCCGGTTAAGAAGACGCTCTCGAACTCGAGGCCCTTGGCGGTGTGCAGGGTCATCAGCGAGACGGTTCCCGACTCGTCGTCGATGTCATCAGCGGCGGCAACCAGGGCAACGTCGTTCAAGAAGTCTTGTAGTTTGCCATCTGGGTTGTTGCGCTGAAATTCCTTGGCAACAGAGAGGAGTTCGTCGAGGTTCTCGAGGCGAGCCTCGTCTTGAGGGTCTCGGCTGTTGCGCAGTGCCTCGAGGTAGCCGGTCTCGTCGAGCACGGCTCGCAGAATCACGTCGATTGGGCTGGTCTCGATCATGGCCTGCCACTTGTCGAGCTGCTCGCCTAAGAACCGTAGCGAAGACGTAATCTTTGGCCCGAAACCTAGCGACGACGCGAACGCCAGACCCTCGCGAACCGAAAGCCCGTTGGCCTCGGCGTATGCCGCCAACTGCGACTCGGTTGCGTCACCGATGCCGCGCTTAGGCACGTTCAAGATTCGGCGCACAGCGTGGTCGTCGCGCGCGTTGGCGATTGACACGAGGTAGGCCAGCGCATCCTTGATTTCTTGGCGCTCATAGAACTTGGTGCCACCGACGACCCGATATGGCAGGGCCGCACGGATGAAGATTTCTTCGAGAGCACGGGTCTGCGCGTTGGTGCGATAGAAGACCGCGATGTCTTTGTATGCGACGCCTTCGCCGTGCAGCTTGGCGATTTCATCCGAGATGAACTGGGCCTCGTCGTGGGCCGAGAAGCCCGTGAAGCCGACGATCTTGTCGCCGTCGCCGGAGTCTGTCCAGAGGTTTTTGTTTGGCCGGTCGAAGTTGTTCGAGATCACTGCGTTGGCGGCCGAGAGGATGTTCTGGGTCGAGCGGTAGTTCTGCTCGAGAAGAATCGTCTTGGCGCCAGGAAAATCCTTTTCGAACTCGGCGATGTTGCGAATATCGGCGCCGCGAAAGGCATAGATCGACTGGTCGCTGTCGCCCACCACGGTGAGCGAAGCGGGCTTGGTGAGCTCGCCCGTGCGCGGGTCTGGGGTGTCAAACTGCGGCGGAACCGGGTTGGTCAGCTCGCGAATCAGCGCGTACTGAGCTCGGTTGGTGTCTTGGTATTCGTCGACCAGGATGTGCCTGAACTTGCGCTGGTAGGCGGCCGCGACATCTGGAAAAGCCCTGAACAGATAGACGGTCTCGGCAATCAGATCATCGAAATCAAAGGCGTTGTTGCGGCGAAGCTCGCCCTGGTAGCGCTCAAAGATTTCGACCAGCACGCGCTGCACGGGGTCGCTCAGGTCGGCGTTGCGGGCAAACGACTCGGCGTCGGCCAGCTCGTTCTTGGCATTCGAAATCACGGATGCCGCCCCGGCCGGCGTCAACTTGTGGATGTCGGCGCCGAGGTCACGAATGATGCGCTTGAGGATCGCGCGGCTATCGCCCGAGTCATAGATGGTGAAGTTTGAGTCGTGGCCTAGGCGGTCGGCCTCTCGGCGCAAGATGGAGACGCAAGCCGAGTGAAAGGTTTTGATCCACATTCCTGAGGCTTCGTCGCCAATCAGGTGCTTGACTCGCTCGCGCATTTCGGCGGCGGCCTTATTGGTGAAGGTAATTGCCAGAATCTGGCTCGGCCAGAGCTCTCTGTGCGCCAAAAAGTGCGCGATTCGGCGAGTCAGCACCGAGGTCTTGCCCGACCCGGCGCCGGCCACGATCAGCAGCGCAGGCCCACGATGCAGAACGGCCTGCTTCTGCTGCGGATTCAGGCCGGCGAGCAGGCGCGCATCCAGGTCATCTGGAAATTCGAGGGAGGCTTGGGTCATAACTTGGCTATCTTAGGCGAGCGCGTCGACAACGTTTCGCAGCAGGTCAGGCTGGTCGGCAAAAACGCCATCGACCCCCGACTCCGCCCAGTGGTGGTAGTACTCCTCGACGCTGAATTCGGCGTCTTCGACGCGCGCCGTCCAGGTGAAAATCTTGAGTCCGCGCTTGTGCACGCGGCGAACCAGGCTGTTTGGCTCGCCAAACTGCGCACTCGAAACCGCGCGGTCGACCTGCCTAAAGATGAGGTCGTGCTCAACGCTGATGCCATCGACGTTGAGCGCGAGGTCATCTAGCCGCTTCTCGACCTCGGCGTGGTGCCTCGAGTTGAGGTGGTCGCGATCGATCAAAAACACGAACTCGCCCATGCCCGCGCACTCGCGCTTGAGGTCCATCAGCACCGCGAGGTTGAACGACTCGAAGATCAACTTCACGTTGCGCGAGAGCACCCCAGACTCGCGAATCTTGCCGGCCAGGATGACCGCTATGTCGTGCCCGATGCTCTTGAAATAGGTGCCGTGCTTGACCTCGAGAATCAGCGTCTTGCCCTCGGCAAACGGGGCGGCAAGCAGCTCATCCACGGTTGGAATCTCGAACTGCCCGTCAAACTTGGCGCTGCCCGGGCGAATGTCGGCCAGGCGCTCCTTGGCGCGCAGGCGTTTGAGCTCGGCAAGAGTGAAGTCTTCGGCGAACCAGGACTCTCCGCGAGCGCCGTGCGTGATGCCGGCCCTGAACTTGCTTCGAAACTCGACGTGATCGGCCACGTCGGTGGTGTCGGCTAGGTCGTTTTCGTGCCGCAGCACAAGTTGGCCGTCGGCGGTTGGCACGATGTCACACTCGATGGCGTCGGCACCCTGCTGAAAAGCCAGCTCAAACGACTCGAGCGTGTTCTCGGGCCGATACCCGCAGGCACCGCGGTGACCAAAAACCAACATCAGCGCGAGGCTACTCCCACTCGATGGTGCCAGGCGGCTTCGAGGTGACGTCGAGCACAACGCGGTTGACGCCCTCGACCTCGTTGGTGATGCGGTTCGAAATCTTGGCCAGCAGGTCGTATGGCAGGCGGGTCCAGTCGGCGGTCATTGCATCCTCGGATGAAACCGGGCGCAGCACGATCGGGTGGCCGTATGAACGGCCGTCACCCTGCACTCCAACCGAGCGAACGTCGGCCAGCAGCACGACCGGGCACTGCCAGATCTCGCCGTCGAGGCCGGCCGCGCTGAGCTCGGCGCGAACGATTGCGTCTGCCTTGCGCAGCAGGTCGAGGCGATCTTTGGTGACCTCGCCGACGATGCGGATGCCGAGACCGGGGCCCGGGAACGGCTGGCGCTGAACGATCTCGTGCGGCAGCCCAAGCTCGGCACCAATCGCGCGAACTTCATCCTTGAAAAGTGTGCGCAGCGGCTCGACGAGCTCAAACTGCAGGTCGTCTGGCAGGCCGCCAACGTTGTGGTGGCTCTTGATGCCGGCGGTGGCACCGCCGCCCGACTCGACGACGTCTGGGTAGAGCGTGCCCTGCACCAAGAACTTGATTGGGCGGTTGTCGGCGGCAGCCTCGGCAATCAACTGAGCCTGGGCCTCTTCGAAGGTGCGAATGAACTCGCGGCCGATGATCTTGCGCTTGGTCTCTGGGTCGCTCACGCCGGCCAGCGCGGTCAAGAACTTCTCTTCGGCGTCGACGGTGACCAACCGGATGCCCGTTGCGGCAACGTAGTCGCGTTCGACCTGCTCGGCCTCATCCTGACGTAGCAAGCCGTGGTTCACGAAAACGCAGACGAGCTGGTCGCCAACGGCCTTGTGCACGAGCGCTGCGGCAACCGCCGAGTCGACGCCGCCGCTGAGGCCACAAATAACGCGGTCGCTGCCGACCTGCGCGCGAATCTTTTCGACCTGCTCGGCAATGACGTTGCCCGAGTTCCAGGTGGCCGGAATTCCGGCTGCGTTGTGCAAGAAGTTCTCGAGCACGTTCTGGCCGAACTGCGAGTGCTTGACCTCCGGGTGCCACTGCACTCCATAGATTTTGCGGTCCGAGTTGGCGAAGGCGGCAACCGGGGTGGTGTCTGTGGAGGCAAGAACCTCGAAGCCGGCCGGTGCCTGCATGACCTGGTCGCCGTGTGACATCCAGCAGATCTGCTCGGATGCCTGGCCGGCGAGAATCTCACCCGGCGCCGAAACGCGAAGTTCGGTTGCACCGTATTCGCGCTTGCCGGTCTTGTCGACTCGGCCGCCGAGCAGGTTGGCGAGGGTCTGGAATCCGTAGCAAATGCCGAGCACAGGAACCCCGAGCTCAAGAATCGCAGGGTCGAGCTGCGGCGAGCCATCCTCGTAAACCGAAGAAGGGCCACCGCTAAGAATGATGGCCGCTGGGTTCTTGGCCTTGACCTCGGCCGCGGTCACTGTGTGATGCACGATCTCGCTGTAGACGCTGGCCTCGCGCACGCGGCGGGCGATTAGCTGGGCATACTGGGCGCCAAAGTCGACGACCAAGACTGGCTGATTAATTGGCTGCCCCCTCGGCTGCTGGTGCTACCTCGGCAAGCTGAGCCGAGGCGATCTTGTGAAAGTGGCGCTCGGTGAAGAACGACAAAAACGGGATGATGCCACCGAGGGCAATGATGATGAAGCGAACGAAGCTCCAGCGCAGCAGGGTCCAAAGCCTGAAGTCGCCAAACAGGTAGGCGACGTAAAGCCATCCGTGAATGATCAAGACCCACTTCGAGAGGTTGAGGCCGCTCGAGAGCAGAACCTCGCCGGTTGCCGGCACGGGTTCGAGCGAAATGAACCCGTTCGGTCCGCCCAGCCAGAAGTAGTAGCCAAAGACGTAGTGCACAACCATCTCGAACACCAAGAGCAGCAAGAACGAGCCAGTGATGTAGGAGGTCGCGCGATAAAACTTGAGCGCAGAGCGCACCAGGGGAACCTGTGCGTGGAGGATTGACATGCCTCTAGTTTACCTTTCGGCCTCGAGCGCCTCGGCTCGCCAACGGATGACCTCGTCGCGCACCATGCGCCACCACATGAAGAAAGCGAAGCCCGCAAAGAGGCTCCATTCGGCGGCATAAAAGGCGTTCAAGAGGTTGATTTGGCCGGCGTCTCGAGTCTTGCCGATGACGATTCGATCGAGTCCGCCGGTCGGAAGGCCCATCGAAACAACTAAGAATGCGTCGTAGGTTTTAGTCACCTTGGATGCCGCCTGCGCATTGATGAGTTGCGCGATTGAGAGCGACTTATAGAGGTATGGCTTGGCCGAGTCGGCGGCCTGCGGCTCTTCGCTTGGTTCGAGCCGACCAACCACAGGCAGATAGCCGCCCGCCATGTCGGCGCTTTGAATCATGAAGTTTCGTGCCGCCTCGGCCTTCTCGAGGCTCGGCGCCCAACCCAGGGCAACCGTTAGCGCTGCCCCGTTTTTCGCGCTGGACTGCCCGATGAGCCAGAACCCCGTCTCGGCGTGGTCACCAACCAGCTGCACTCGGTTTTCTACGATGGCGGTGCTGCGGGGGTCGAGCTTGAGGTTGGCGATCGCGAGCTGGTCGGCAGCGGTAGCCAAGAGCTGGTCACCCGGCGCCAAAAGCGAATCGAGCGGCTTGGGAATCTCGGTGCCATCGGTTGAGATGCTCGGGGTGGGCGCCGGCTGAGCGATGAACGCACGCTCGAGCTGCCACTGTCCCAGCGCGGCAAAGACCGCGGCGGCCGCGAGCGCTAGAAGCAACCCGCCAATCCACTTGGGCTTGAGCGCTACCGAAAAGAAGCCGACGTTCACGCGCTCGCTAGGCGCCGTATGGCGCTACGACGACCTCGACGCGCTGGAACTCCTTGATGTCAGAGTAACCAGTGGTTGCCATGGCTCGACGCAGGGCGCCGACGAGGTTGGTTGAACCATCGGCCGAAGACGATGGGCCGTGCAAGATCTGGGCGAGCGAGCCCGAGGTGCCAACCTCGACGCGGTGGCCGCGCGGCAGCTCTGGGTGAAAAGCCTCCTGGCCCCAGTGCCAGCCCTGGCCGGGTGCCTCGTTGGCGCGAGCAAGCACCGAGCCGAGCATCACGGCGTCTGCGCCGCACGCGATGGCCTTGACGATGTCACCGGACGTGCCCAAACCGCCATCCGCGATCACGTGCACGTAGCGGCCACCAGACTCATCCATGTAGTCACGACGGGCACCGGCGACGTCTGCCACCGCGGTTGCCATCGGTGCGTGGATGCCGACAACCTTGCGCGTGGTCGAAGCCGCGCCGCCACCGAAGCCGACGAGCACGCCTGCTGCACCGGTGCGCATGAGGTGCAGGGCCGCGGTGTAAGTAGCAGCGCCACCCACGATTACGGGAACATCGAGCTCATAGATGAACTGCTTGAGGTTTAGTGGCTCGCAGTTGCGCGAGACGTGCTCTGCCGAGACGGTGGTGCCGCGAATCACGAAGAGGTCGACGCCGGCGGCTACTACGTCTTTCGAGAACTCGGCGGTGCGCTGCGGCGAGAGGGCACCGGCAACGGTGACGCCAGCGGCGCGAATCTGCGCGATTCGGTCGCGAATCAACTCGGGCTTAATCGGCTCGGCATAGATCGCCTGCATGCGCGCGATGGCCTGCTCAGGCTTTAGCTTGGCGATCTCGTTGAGCTGCTGGCTCGGGTCTTCGTAGCGAGTCCAGAGGCCCTCGAGGTCGAGCACGCCGACGCCGCCGAGCTTGCCGATCTCGATGGCAGTCTCTGGCGAGACAACCGAATCCATCGGGGCGGCCATCACCGGCACGTCGAAGCTGTATGCGTCAATCTTCCAGGTGGTGGCAACGTCACGCGGGTCTCTGGTGCGACGCGATGGCACGATGGCCACATCGTCGAATGCCCAGGCTCGGGTGCCGCGCTTGGCGCGACCGATCTCGACTTCGCTCATGCTTCTCCCTTAGCTCTCAAAGGCTGCAGCTAGTTGCGGCTTCCGTAGTTTGGCGCCTCGACGGTCATCTGAATGTCGTGCGGGTGGCTCTCTTTTAGACCGGCCGCTGTGATGCGAACGAACTTGCCCTTCGACTGAAGTTCTTCGATTGTCTCTGCTCCGACGTATCCCATCGATGCGCGCAGGCCACCGATGAGCTGGTGCGCGACGCTGGCGACCGAGCCGCGATAAGGAACGCGACCCTCGATGCCCTCTGGTACGAGCTTGTCTTCGCGAAGCACGTCATCCTGAAAATAGCGGTCCTTCGAGTACGACTGGGCCTGGCCGCGCGACTGCATTGCGCCGAGCGAGCCCATGCCGCGGTAGGTCTTGAACTGCTTGCCGCCAACGAAGGTGACCTCGCCCGGAGCCTCGTCGGTTCCGGCCAGCAGGGAGCCGAGCATTACGGCGCTGGCGCCGGCGACGATGGCCTTAGGAATATCGCCCGAGTACTGCAAACCGCCGTCGGCGATGATTGGCACGCCGGCTGGCTTGGCGGCGAGCGATGCCTCATATACCGCGGTGACCTGCGGCACGCCAACGCCGGCGACCACGCGGGTGGTGCAGATCGAGCCCGGGCCAACGCCCACCTTCACGCCGTCGGCGCCAGCGTCGATTAGCGCCTGAGCACCAGCGCGAGTTGCGATGTTGCCGCCGATCACGTCGACGTTGCGGGCGAACGGCTCGGCCTTTAGCTTGGCCACCATCTCGAGCACGGCACGGTTGTGACCGTGCGCGGTGTCAACAACAAGGATGTCAACGCCAGCGTCGACCAGAGCCATCGAGCGCTCCCAAGCATCGGCGCCAACGCCGACCGCTGCTGCGACGAGCAGGCGACCGTGGGCGTCCTTCGATGCCAGCGGGTACTTCTCGCTCTTGTCGAAATCCTTGACGGTGATTAGGCCGCGAAGCTTGCCGCCCTCGTCAACGATCGGCAGCTTTTCTATGCGGTGCTGGGCGAAGATCGCGATGGCCTCTTCTGGCTTGACGCCAACGTGGCCGGTGACCAGCGGGGTCGGGGTCATGACGTCTTTCACCAGGGTGGTGGTGCGCTGAACGTCGAGCACAAAGCGCATGTCGCGGTTCGTCACGATGCCAACCAGGATGCCGTCTTCGTCAAT
>CANGNR010000008.1 GCA_947455385.1 Microbacteriaceae bacterium | reverse complement strand
CCTGACCAGCAAAGAACCCATCCGCCATTGGTGACGGTGCTGAGTGGAACGTCGACCTGCGGGCCAGATGGGTAGTAGGTTCCGCCAGCTGCGTTTGCGGCGGTAGGTGCCAAGACTGAAGCGCTAACGGCCAGCACGGCACCAGCTAGGGCAAGTGCCCTGAATGATGACTTTCTCAAAATGTCCCCTTGCAAGAGAGATGCTGCGCGCCGATTGACCCGCAGGGTGAAACTACCTCAAGCCTAGCCGCCGATTTGATCAAATCTAGATTGCGCAAGGAGATTTTTAGAACGAGCCCTATGTTTTACGAATCTCTGCTGATGCGCTTTGGCAGGGCACTCGCGATGACAACAAAAAGCGCCACGACCACCAGTTGGGCGATCAGCGCGTTTTTGAACCCAAAGTCTGCCTTGCCAAGCAGGGCTTGGCTAAAGAAGATAGTGCCGAAAACTGCAACGCCCACCGACGAGAAAACCGACTGAACCGCCGAGAGCACGCCGCTTGCCGACCCGCTCTGTTGCGGCTCGACGGTCGAGAGAATGGTGTCGAAGATCGGGGCGGCGATGAGGCCGGTGCCGACTCCTGAAACGACCAGCGCGGGCACCAGCTGCCAGATCGAGAAGTTCTGCATGTTCGGCAGCGCGATCCACAACAGGGCAACGCCAACCACCTGAACGGCCGCGCCAATTTGCAGGGTCAGTCGACCACCAATCTTCTCGGCCAAAAACGCCCCGCTGATGGTTCCGCCAATAGCCGAACCCAAAGCAATAGGGATGTTTCCGAGCCCCGCCTGAGCCGAAGTGAACCGTTCACCGAATTGCAGAAAGAGCGTGAGAATCAGGTAGATTCCGGTGAAGCCAGCAAAGTAGAGCCCCAGCCCCGCCAAACCAAAGGTGTAGCTTCGGTTGCTGAAAATGGTTGGGTCGATCAGCGTTGTCTTGCCGTGCTTGCGAGCGCGCCACTCGAGGCGAGCAAAGAGCAAGAATCCGGCAAGAGACCCAGCAATCATCAGGTAGGTCCAGAGCGGCCAACCTGCCTGCTGCCCCTGGATGAGCGGATAAACCAGCATCCCTGAAGAAACGATCACCAAAAGCGCACCAAACAGGTCGATTTTGATGGTGCGGTCGGCGGCGGACTTCTGCACAAATCGGATGCTGATAAGGGTTGCCACGATTCCGATAGGCACATTCACCAGGAAGACCGCTCGCCAACCCAGGTCGAAAATGTTCGCGTCGATCAAGAAGCCGCCGATGATTGGGCCAAGGATTCCACCGAGTCCGAAAGCCGGACCATAAGCGGCGAAGGCCTTGCCAAACTCTGATGGCGGAAAGGCGTCGCGAATCAAGCCGAAGCCCTGAGGCAACAGCATCGCCCCGAGAAAACCCTGAACGAATCGAAGCACGATGAGAGTCTCAACAGTTGGGGCGAAGGCGCAGGCGAGCGAGGCTAGGGTGAAGCCGATCAGCCCAAACAAAAACATGTTGCGTCTGCCGAAGCGGTCGCCCAAGCGGCCACCGAGAATCAGACCAGAACCTAGCGCTAGAGCGTATCCGCCGATAACCCACTGCAGATCGGTTGCGGTCGCGTTCAGCTTTTGCGCGAGCGCCGGGCCACCAACGTTGACGATGGTCGAGTCGAGCAGGTCCATCATCTCGGCGATGAGCACAACCGTGAGCACTAGCCAGCGATGTTTGTAGCCAACGTCTTGAGCGTTCATGGTTTGCGACCTTTCATTGGGGCAAAAAAGAGAAAACCCCGCCCACGTATTCCTACGCCTGGCGGGGCTGCTCTGGCCTTGCGGAGACGAGAGGATTTGAACCTCCGAGGGACTTTAAGATCCCTACCTCATTAGCAGTGAGGCGCACTCGACCGGGCTATGCGACGTCTCCCGATAAATAAAAGTTTAGCCGAATAGCGCGGCAGCCCGAAACCTCGGGTTTTCAGCGGCCCTAGCCCGAGCAGCTGACGGTGCTGCCGTTGGTGCCGGTGTATCCGTCTGGCAGTGCAGACTCAGATGGGCTCGGCGAAGCGCTAGCCTTGGGGCTCGCCTTCGGCGTTGCACTTGCCTGTGGGCTCGCGCTCGGTGATGCGCTCGGCAGGGTGGTGGTTCCGAAACCGGTGTTGACCTTGCTCAGAATGATCGGCTCATCTTTGCGCAGTTTTTCGAATAGCACGTTTGCGGTGTCATAGTTTGGCATCACTCGGCCCGAGTACGGCTTGGGCAGGCCACCGTGCGATGGCACCTGCAAGAAGGTGATCTTCTCGAGCGGGGTGTTCTTAACCGCACTCGCGATTCCAACCAGGGTGTTCAGGTCGGTGAGGTTGGTCGAAAGCTTCATATTGCGGGCCGCGGCGTTGGCGAGCGAGTAGAGGGTGACCGGGTTGGTGAGCACGCCCTTGCTTCGAACCTTGCGAATCAACGAAGTCAAGAACACCTGCTGGTTCGAGATGCGGCCGAGGTCAGAACCGTCGCCAACTCCGTGGCGGGTGCGCAAGAACTGCAGCGCCTGCATTCCCTGAAGTGTCTGCCATCCCTTTTTGAGATTCAAGAACGTGTATGGATCCTTGATGTCCTTGGCGATGCAGACGCGAACGCCACCGATCGCGTTAGACATTTCGATGACTCCGCCGAAGTTGATCATCGCAAGGTATGGAATCTTCACACCGGTGAGCTTTTCGACCGTAAGGAGCGTGCAGGTTGGGCCGCCATTTGCGATGGTCGCGTTGATCTGGCCGAGCGACTGCGCGTAATAGCCAGGGCCGCCGGTGTTGCTCGGGCAGGCCGGCCACGGCACCAGGAGGTCGCGCGGAAAGCTCAGTGCCACCGCGTTCTGGCGATCTGCCGAAACGTGCAGCAGGATGATGACATCGGCGAGGGTTGAGGTCTCGTTGCCAAAGATGCGCGGGTCAGAACCGCTGCGGGTGTCTGAGCCAACCAAGAGCATGTTGATTGGCCCCTTGAGGTCGGCCGCGTTGGCGGCAAAAGGCTTGCCGTTGGCATCGGTGAGCACGATGCCGTTGGCCTTGAGCTGCTGGGCAATTTCGTAGGTTGAGATGCCGGTGATTGCGATGGCGGCACCTGCGACGACGGCGATTGCCTTCACCAGGATGCCCGTGACGGCTCGTGCGACGCCTTGGCGCGGGGTGATGCCGTGGCGAGCCAACGCGCGGCGCTTTTGCAGGCGTGTGGCCTGGCGCTGTTCGCGGGTGGGTCGTTGGCTCAAAATCGCATCCTCGTTTAGTGGTGTGCGGAGGGCGTGGGATTCGAACCCACGGAACATTTCTGTTCACTGGTTTTCAAGACCAGCTCCATCGGCCGCTCGGACAGCCCTCCTGGCTTCACCAGCGAAGCCCTATAAGTTTAGCCGAGCGCCCTGCTAAAGAGAATGCCCTCAAAGCCTGAGAGAACTCTGGCAACGCCGTCATCCTCGACGGTTGCAGTGACCGCGCTGGCCGCGTGACGAACCTCTTCTGGGCCCTGCCCCATGGCATAGGCGAGGCCGCCGCCAGCCTTGGCCCACTCGAACATCAACATGTCGTTTCTGCCATCGCCAATCACGATCACCTGGTCGCGCTTGATGCCGCGATTTTCACGGATGCGCTCGAGCGCTGTTGCCTTGCTGACGCCCTGCGGTGAGATGTCGAGCCAGGCCGTGTAGCCGATGGCGTAAGAAACCGAGTGCAGGCCGGCCAGCTTGACGAGGGCTAGAAACTCGTCGAGGTCTTGGCCCGGGCTGAGCACCACGACGCGGCTGACGTGATTTCGCATGAGGTCTTCGAGCGGAGTCTCTTCGTTGACATCGCCGAGGGCGTATGCCGGAAACGGCTTGTGAAACTTGTAGGTTCCGTCGAGCTCTTCGACCGCAAAGTGCGCATCCGGGAGGTATTTAATTAGCTCGGTTAGCACGGTTCGCGGGTCGAAGCTGATGACCTCGATTGGTTCGAATCCACGCGGATGGTCGTGATCGATGCGCACGGTGACAGCACCGTTGCTGCACACCGCCTCGCCGCCGTCGATGGCGAGGTCGCGAATCACCGGAATCGTGTTGGCCGCCGAGCGCCCGGTCGCGATTACCACTTCGTGGCCGAGGGCCCTGACTCGCGCGACCTCTGCGGCGACGACCGCAGACATGTAGCCGTCGTCGTGCACCAGGGTGCCGTCGACGTCGAGTGCAATCATCCAGCGGTCGTCACCTTGGGCGATCGGCTGGTTGCTCATTGTGCTCGGTGCTCTTAGTTCTTCGGGTTGATGCTGGTGGCGCCGCCGAGGTATGGGCGCAGTGCCTCTGGAATGCACACCGAGCCGTCTGCCTGCTGGTGGTTTTCGAGAATCGCGACCAGCCATCTGGTGGTGGCCAGGGTTCCGTTTAGGGTGGCGACGTTTGCGGTCTTGCCATCCTCGCGGCGGTAGCGCACGTTCAGGCGGCGAGCCTGAAAGGTCGTGCAGTTGGAGGTTGAGGTGAGCTCGCGGTAGGTTTGCTGGCTCGGAACCCAGGCCTCGGCGTCGAACTTGCGGGCGGCCGACGAGCCGAGGTCGCCGGCGGCGGTGTCGATGACGCGGTATGGCAGCTCGCACTTTTGTAGCATTTGCTCTTGCCAAGCGAGCAGGCGCGCGTGCTCTGCTTCGGCATCGGCAGGGTCGATGTAGGCGAACATCTCGAGCTTGTTGAACTGGTGCACGCGCAGAATGCCACGGGTGTCTTTGCCGTGGCTGCCTGCCTCGCGTCGGTAGCAGGTGCTCCAGCCGGCGTAGCGCAGCGGGCCTTCGCTGAGGTCAACGATTTCGTCGCGGTGGTAGCCGGCGAGCGCTACCTCGGATGTGCCGGTGAGGTAAAGGTCGTCGGCTGGCAGGTAGTAGATCTCGTCGGCGTGAGCACCGAGGAACCCGGTGCCTGCCATGATTTCTGGGCGAACCAGCGTTGGGGTGATGAGGGCGGTGAACCCGGCCTCGACAGCCTGGTCAAGCGCGAGGTTCATGAGCGCGAGTTCTAGGCGCGCGCCCCAACCCTTTAAGAAATAGAAGCGTGAGCCAGAAATCTTGGCGCCGCGCTCGATGTCGATCATGTCGAGCGATTCGCCGAGGGCAACGTGGTCTTTGGGTTCGAAGCCGAAGTCGCGCTTGGTGCCTACTTCTTTAAGCACCACGTAGTCGTCTTCGCCTCCCTCTGGAACACCATCGATGACGACGTTTTCGATCTTCCAAACGAGCTTGTCGAGTGCGGCCTGAGCCTCGCCCGCTGCTGCGTCGGCTGCCTTTACTCGGGCCGAAAGCTCTTGAGCAGCGGCAACCAGTGCCTGCTTCTCTTCTTTCGGAGCCTGAGCAACCAGCTTGCTGTGCGCATTCTGCTCGGCTCGCAGGTTTTCGAATTCGTTGAGCGCCTTGCGATATGCGGCATCGGCGCTCTGGGCCTCGTCGACCAGCGACTCCGCTGCCCCGCGGGCGCGCTGGGATGCCTTAATGGCGGCCGGGTCTTCTCGAAGCAGGTTGAGGTCAATCACCCTTCAAGGTTACCCGTTCGAGTCAGCGCAGCAGGCTCTTGAACCAGGCATCCGCGGTTTCAAACTCGGCGTTCGAGTTGTTGCCTTCGTGCTTGGTCTGCTTGCCGTCGGCCTTTGGATACGAACCCAAGAAGACGATGCGCGGGCTGAAGCGGTGCAGGCCCTTGAGGGCCTCGGCCACGGCGGCATCGGCAACGTGACCGATGGCGTCGATGTTGAAGCGGTAGCGGCCGAGGCGATCACCGATCGGGCGTGATTCGATGCGGCTCAGGTTCACACCGCGAGCGGCAAACTGCTCGAGCATTTCGAGCAGCGCGCCTGGGCGGTCAGACGGCAACTCGACGACGATGGAGGTCTTGTCTGCTCCGGTGCGCTTGGCGAGTTCGCCACTTCGGCCAACCACGATGAAGCGGGTCTGCGCGTGTGCGTTATCCGCGATGTTTTTGGAAAGCACCTTGACCGCGTAGTGGTCGGTGGCGTTTGGCGTGGTGATCGCGGCTTCGGCGGCATCGCTGGTGAGCAGCTCTGCGGCGGCGGCGGCGTTGGATGTGGCCAGCAGGTGCGCGTGCTTTGGCAGGTTGGCTGCTAGCCAACCGCGCACCTGAGCATAGGCAACGGGATGCGCCGCAATGGTCTTCACATCTGAGAGCTTTGTGCCTGGTCGCACCACGAGGTTGAAGTTGACTGCCACGAGGGTCTCGCCGAAGATGCGCAGACCATCTGTCGTCGCGAGTGCGTCGAGGGTCGCCGATACGCCGCCTTCGACAGACGACTCAACTGGCACAACCGCACGACCGGCACGACCAGCGAGCACCTCGCCGAGCGCATCCGCGACGGTTGTGACCGGCACCCACTTGCTGCCTTTGGCCTCTGGCAGCTGGGCCAGAGCGAGCTCGGTAAATGTACCCGCAGGCCCAAGGTAGGCGTAGGTCTTCTTAACATTTCGAGCGGATGCAGACATACCTACAAGGTTAACGGCCAAAATAGGGTTATGAGTGAGCGCGCTGGGCTAAAGCCCCTACCTTCTGACCTGGTTGACATCGACGATCTGGTCGCAAAATACTTTGACCAGCACCCCGATGTGACCAACCCCGAGCAGAAGGTTGCGTTCGGCACGAGCGGTCACCGCGGCACCTCACTCAATGTCTCGTTCAACGAGGATCACATCGCGGCGATCACACAGGCAATCGTCGAGTACCGTCGCTCGCAGAATATTCACGGCCCGATCTACGTCGGCAAAGACACCCACGCCCTCAGCGCCCCGGCCGAACAGACCGCGCTCGAGGTGCTGGCCGGCAACGACGTGCCAACCTTTATTGACGCCGATGAGCTCTACACGCCGACCCCCGCGGTCTCGGTTGCGATCATCAACCACAACCTGGGCAAGGCGGCCAACGACCCGAGCCTCGCCGACGGCCTCGTGATCACTCCGAGTCACAACCCGCCAACCGATGGCGGCTTCAAGTACAACCCACCGCACGGTGGCCCAGCCGACTCCGACGCCACCAACTGGGTTGCCGCTCGCGCGAACGAGATCATCCTTGGTGGTCTGCGCGAGGTAAAGCGCGCGGCCCCCAACGCCCGCAAGTTCCACTTCAAAGACAACTACATCAGCCAGCTCGGCAGCGTCATTAACCTCGACGCCATCCGTGGCTCGCAGGTTTCGATCGGCGCCGACCCGATGGGCGGTGCATCCGTGCACTACTGGGGCGAGATCGCCGATCGCTTCGGCCTGAACCTCACCGTAGTCAACCCGGCGGTCGACTTTCAGTTCGGCTTTATGACCCTCGACTGGGACGGCAAGATTCGCATGGACTGCTCGAGCCCGCACGCGATGGCATCGCTGATTGCGGCACGCGACAAGTTCGACATCTCAACCGGCAACGACGCCGACGCCGACCGCCACGGCATCGTCACTCGCGATCACGGCCTCATGAACCCCAACCACTTCTTGGCGGTTGGCATCGATTACCTGTTTAGAAACCGCCCCGGATGGTCGGCCAGCGCGGCCGTCGGCAAGACCATGGTCTCGTCACGCATCATCGACTCGGTGGTTGCCGACCTAGGTCGCAAGCTCATCGAGGTGCCGGTCGGATTCAAATGGTTCGTGCCCGGCCTAATCGACGGTTCGGTTGGCTTCGGCGGCGAAGAGTCTGCCGGCGCATCGTTCTTGCGCACCGACGGCACCGCATGGTCGACCGACAAGGATGGCCTGATTCTCTGCCTGCTCGCGGCCGAAATCACCGCCGTCACCGGCAAGACCCCGAGCCAGCACTACACCGACTTAACCGCCAAGTTCGGGGCACCGGCATACGAGCGCATCGACGCCCCAGCGACTATCGAGCAGAAGGCAAAGCTCGGCAAGCTCTCGGCAGATGCCGTGACCGCATCGACCCTTGCGGGCGAACCTATTCTTCGCGCACTCACGCATGCGCCGGGCAACGGCGCAGCCCTGGGCGGCCTAAAGGTCGAGACCGAGAGCGCCTGGTTTGCCGCGCGACCTTCGGGTACCGAAAACGTCTACAAAATCTATGGTGAATCGTTCAAAGGTGCAGACCACCTTAAGCAGGTGCAGGTAGAGGCCAAGGCGCTCGTCGACGGAGTGCTCGGCTAACTAGGCCGTCGACGCCGAAGGCGTGGCCCAGGCCGCACGTTAGTGGCGGTATGCGGGAGCGGCCGGCAGGCCGAAGAAGGTCTCGAGCACCGTGACGCCATCCTTGCGCATTTGACGACTCAGGGCAGTGCCCACGTATCGCAGGTGCCAAGGCTCGTAGTCGTAGCCGGTGATCGGCGTTTTGCCCTTTGGGTAGCGCACGATGAAGCCGAAGCGCCACGAGTTCTCGCGCAGCCACTTGCCACCAACGGTGCCGCCGAAACAAAACTGGATCACACAACCCTGACCGAGCGCCGAAACATCGGCGGCCAGGCCGATCTGGTGCTCTGAATAACCCGGACGAGCGGCGAGCGCTTCGCCGGCCTCGAGCCCGAAACGCTGCACCTGGCGGTTATGCACATAGGTCTGCTCGCCAAACGATCGATAACCGCTGTTGAGCACGAGGTCTCCGGCACCTTCGGCGCGCATTGCGTTGGCAAGAATCACGATGGCGAGCGCAGCCGGTTTGGCCAGCTGACGGCCGTATGGGTTGTTGGTGCTCGGCAGTGCAAACTTTGGCTTCGACGTGACCGGGGCGTACTTGAGCGGAATCAACGGACGTTTCTTATTGACAACCACCCAGAGCGAGTCAGCATGGTTGGTCGGGTGCTGGGCGAGGTCGAAGGTCGCAGTGTTGCTGGCTGGTTGAGCGAGCGCCACTCCCTGAGGTGCCAGTGCAACGCCGGCGAGCAACAAAACCACAGTGCAAGAAATCTTCCGGAGCATCCTGTGGTTAGCGTTAGCGAGCCCAATCGGGCGTTTAGGCTGGAGCATAGATAAAGCCTAACTTCCTAACCGAAAAGAGTTATTTTGTCGCGTGAAGCACGTATGGCTGCGGCCGCAGAGTCCGCAAAAACCGGTGTGATGACACACCGTCAAATCCTGTTTGTCTTGATCGGCCTGATGTCGGGCATGTTCTTGTCGGCCCTAGACCAGAGCGTTGTCGGTAGCGCAATGCGCACCATCGCCGATGACCTGAACGGCCTCGAGCTGCAGGCCTGGGTCACCACGGCCTACCTCATTACCTCGACCATCGCCACTCCTATCTATGGAAAGCTCGGCGACATCTTTGGTCGCCGCCAGCTCTTCATCTGGGCGATCAGCATCTTCATCCTCGGTTCGATCGCCTGTGGCTTTGTCACCGGCGACCCTAACGGCAGCGGCTCGGGCATGTACGAGCTCGCAGCATTCCGCGCCATTCAGGGCATCGGTGCCGGCGGTCTGTTCTCACTCGCGCTGACGATCCTCGCCGACGTGGTTCCGCCACGCGACCGCGCGAAGTACCAGGGTATGTTCCTCGCCGTGTTCGGCACCTCGAGCGTGCTTGGCCCGCTGATCGGTGGCCTCTTCGCCGGCACTCACGAGATTCTTTTCATCAGCGGATGGCGCTGGGTCTTCTTGATCAACATTCCAATCGGTGCAGCCGCGCTCTACATGGTGTTCCACTTCCTTCACATTCCTCACCACCCGGTGAAGCAGAAGATCGACTGGTGGGGCGCGTTCACAATCGTCGTTGGCGTTGTGCCACTGCTGATCGTCGCCGAACAGGGCCGCGCATGGGGCTGGGCTTCATCCGGTTCGATCTCGATGTACGTGCTGGGTGCACTCGGCATCATCGCGTTCATTCTTATTGAGCGTCAGCAAAAAGAAGCGGCTCTGCTGCCTCTCGCGCTGTTTAAGTCGCGCACCTTCTCGCTCACCACGATTCTCGGTGTCATCATCGGTGTCGGAATGTTCGGTGGAATGATGTCGCTGCCGCTCGTGCTGCAGATCGTTTACGGAGCCGACCCAACTCAGGCGGGCCTCTTGATGCTGCCAATGGTTCTCGGCCTCATGACCTCGTCGATCGTCAGCGGTCGCATCACCTCTTCGTCTGGCAAGTACCGCATCTTCATGAACGTCGGTACCGGTCTGATGTTGCTTGCCTACATCTACCTCGCACAGCTGCAGACCACGTGGGCAATCTGGCAGATCTCGGTCGGCATGGTTGTCTTGGGTCTCGGCCTCGGCCAGATGATGCAGACCCTCACCATCGCTACCCAGAATGCCGTCGAGGCCAAGGACATCGGCGTAGCCACCTCGTCGTCGACGTTCTTTCGCCAGATGGGTGGAAGCCTCGGTGTCGCGATCTTCCTGTCGATCTTGTTCAGCACGATCAGCAGCAAGGGCAATGAAATCAAGGATGGCCTGATGGCCGCGATCAAGGCTCACCCAGAGCTTCTGGCCAAGCCGCAGAACGCAATCTTGACCCAGCCTGGCGTAAACCTCGGCGACAAGATCAACAGCGACTCGTCGTTCTTGAACAAGATCAGCCCAGAGTTCTCGGCCCCAATCAAGCAGGCATTCGCCGAGGCGACCACCGTGGTGTTCACCGCCGCGGCGATTACCGTTGCGGTTGCATTCCTCTTGAGCTGGTTCATCAAGGAGCAGGAGCTGCGCAAGGTTTCGGGCATGCAGGAGCGTGCCGAGGCCGCAGCGGCTGCCGCGCACTAAGCAATTCGATTCGATTGACCCCCATCCGAGTTTTTCGGATGGGGGTCTATCATTGACTCACACGGGAGTTTGGTAGCACCAGACTGAGAGGAAGACTGTAAGTCTTCGACCGTCAAACCAGCTGTGGGTAATGCCAGTGCTGGGAGGACCTCTGACCCGTGCCCATCTATGAACGGTTTCAGAGAGAGGGCACGAAAGTGCATAAGAAATTCATTAGCCGCGCGGCGGCATCCATGTTAGTTATCGGCGTCTCGGCGCTTGGTCTTGCTGCGTGCAGCGGATCTGGCAGCAACACCGCGCAGAGCGTCACGCTCGTGACCCACGACTCGTTCGTGTGGCCAAAGGCAGACAAGTCCGCCTTCGAAAAGGCAAGCGGAATCAAGGTGAAGGTCGTGCACGCCGGTGACGCTGGCGCACTCACGAACAAGCTGATCCTGACCGCCGACAAGCCGATCGGCGACCTGTTCTATGGCATCGACAACACCTTCTTGGGCAAGGCGCAGGCCGCTGGCATCATCGCCGGCTCTGCACACGAGGCCGACTTCGGCGACGTGTGCGTCAACTACGACAAGGATTGGTTCGCCAAGAGCAGCCCAAGAATTGCCCCGCCAACGAACTGGAGCGACCTCACCAAGCCCGCCTATAAGGGGCTCACGGTCGTTGAGAACCCAGCGACCTCTTCGACCGGACTCGCCTTTGCGGCGCTAACCTACGCGGGTCAGCCAGCCACCGACTACGAAGTGAAGAAGGGCCAGTACGAGGACTTCTGGGCGGCGATGAAGGCCAACGGCGTCAAGGTCGTTGCCGGCTGGGAAGATGCCTACTACACCGACTTCTCTGGCTCGTCTGGCAAGGGCGCGTATCCGATCGTGATCTCTTATTCGACGTCGCCAGCAGACGAGGTTCGGGCCAATGGAGAGTCGCAGACTGCTTCGCTGAACGACGAGTGCTTCGGCCAGTACGAGTACGTCGGCGCCCTGCACAAGGCGACCAACCCAGCGGCAGCTAGCAAGGTCGTTCAGCACCTGCTCGGCAAAGAGTTTCAGTCCACGGTGGCCGAGTCGATGTATGTGTACCCGGTGAACCAGGATGCGTCGCTGCCCGAAGCCTGGTGGAAGTACACCACCAAGGCCAAGGCCCACGTTGGCAGAGACATGAACCTTTCGCAGGTGCACGACTACCTTCTGGCCGGTTTCACCAAGGCAGTTGGCAACTAAGAGACTGCTCTGGATAGGCCCGCTGGCATTCATCGGGCTTCTATTTGTGCTGCCCGTATTGCGGGTGCTCGGGCTTGGGCTAACGGGTGTCGATGGTTCGATTTCGGCGAACTCCGCCGGAATCGGGCTCGGCCCCGACCCGGTGGGACTCATCGGATTCACCGTTGGGCAGGCAGTCGTTTCGACCATGCTGTGCTTAGCCTTCGGGCTGCCAATCGCCTACCTGCTCTATCGGCGGCGCCTGGCCGGGCAGCGACTCTGGCGAGCGCTGACGATGCTGCCGTTTGTTCTGCCGACACTCGTGGTGGCAATCGGCGTGCGCGCCCTGTTCGGCGGCTCGGCTTCGACAAACGGCGGGGCGGCGCTGACGGGCATCCTCGTTGCTCACGTTTTGCTAAATGTGTCGCTCACCGTTCGGGTAGTCGGATCTGCCTGGGCACGAATCGACCTTGAGCAGGAAGAAGCAACCGAGCTCGCCGGAGCGGGACGACTTAGAACCTTTTTCGTGGTGATTTTGCCGCAGGTGCGCACGGCCGTGGCCGCGGCTGCGGCACTCAGCTTTCTCTATTGCGTGAGCAGCTTCTCGGTCATCCTGGTTTTGGGCGGCGGTTCGATTCGCAGCATCGAGACTCAGCTTTCGATGGCCGCCACCGACTACCTCGACCTGCACAGCGCCGGCGTTCTCGCGCTAGTGCAGACAGTGCTCACGGTTGTGGCGTTTAGCCTTTCGGGTGGCTTGGGCAGAAGGAACGAGCGCGAGGACGCTTCGGGCGAGCAACGCGCGCGCAGGGTCGACCGCCGGGATACCCCCGCTGTGCTTCTGGGCCTTGCCCCAATAGTTGCCGTGATCGCGTGGATGCTCTGGTCGATCTTCGCGCGCTCACTCACGAAGCCAGCCGGCGGATTAGGGCTGGCCAACTTTGCCAACCTGGGTTCGTTCGGTGCGCGCGAGCTGCTCGACGTCTCGGTGCTCGACTCGATTAGCAACAGCCTTAGAAACGCATTGCTTTCGACCGTGCTCGCCATGGTCGTCGGCACGCTGGTCGGCTGGCTGGTGGCACACTCTCGAGGTGGGCGCCTGGCGGGCATCCTGGATGCGCTGTTTCTGCTGCCGCTTGGCACCTCGACGGTGGTGCTCGGTTTCGGCTACCTGGTCACTTTTGCCGAGCCGCCTCTTGCGCTGCGCGACTCTTGGGTTGCCGTGCCGATTGCGCAAGCTGTGATTGCTGTGCCGCTCGTGGTGCGCATGATGCACGCAGGTTTTGCACAGACCGATCGCGCGGTGCTCGAGGCGGCGGCGACAGACGGCGCTTCGACTGGGCGAACCTTTTGGTTAGTCGAACTGCCACTGATTCGCGCCACCGCTCTTAGCGCCGCTGCCTTTGCCGCCCTGGTTTCGCTCGGCGAGTTTGGCGCTGCCAGCTTCTTGGCGTTCGGCGACCAGGCCACGCTGCCGACAGCTCTTTATCGGCTTATTTCGAGGCCGGGGCCGCAAAACTTTGGCATGGCCATGGCCGTCGCAACCATCATGGCCGCGCTAAGCCTCGCCGTTGTTTATGCGCTCAGCGGCGATCGGCGAACGCGAAGGGCACGCCAGCCTCGTCGAGCCGACGCCTAATCACGTCGATCGACTCTGGGTTTTGGTCGATGAGCGCAAACTCGCGACCCAGCTCGGCAGCGGCGACGCCCGTTGTGCCAGAGCCCGCAAAGAAGTCCAGAACCAAGTCGCCTCGGCGGCTCGACGCCTGAATAATGCGCCGCAAAATGCCGAGCGGTTTTTGGGTCGGGTAGCCGGTCTTCTCGCGCCCTGTCGGCGAGACGATGGTGTGCCACCACACGTCGGTCGGCAGCTTGCCGCGCTCTAGCTTTTCTGCCGTGACCAGCCCGGGCGCCATGTAAGGCTCGCGGTCCACTTCATCCGAGTTGAAAAAATACGCGGATGGGTCTTTGACGTACACAAGTATCGTGTCGTGCTTGGCCGGCCAGCGGCTCTTGCTCTTGCCGCCGTAGTCGTATGCCCAGATGATCTCGTTTAAGAAGCAGTCGCGGCCGAACAAAGCGTCGAGCAGCACCTTGGCGTAGTGCGCCTCGCGATAGTCGAGGTGCAAATAGAGGGTGCCAGAATCGGCCAACAGTCGCCAGGCCTGCTCGAGTCGCGGCTCTAGAAAGGCCCAGTAGTCGGCGAACTCATCGTCATACGAGAGCACGCTAGAACGCACAGATTCGTAGCGTTGACCTTTGAAGCCAACTCGCCCCCCGGTCTCGACGCGCTTGCCAACGGTCTGCCCGCGCTCTTGGCGCCGGCCCGTGTTGAACGGCGGATCGATATAAATAAGTTGCGCCAAACCGTCAGGCATAGACTGCAATACGGTGAGGTTGTCACCCTGATAGACACTGTTCGGCACGAGATGAGATTAACAGCATGAGCATCGAAGTAGTTCACAAACCAGAACTTTCGCGCTACGACCTTTTGCTCGACGGCGAAACCGTGGGCGAGGCCGTCTATCGCGAACAAACCGACGGTTGGCACTTCGTGCACACTGAGGTCGACACATCCAAGCAGAATCAGGGTTTGGCGGGCGAGCTTATGAAGCAGGTTTTCGAGCAGGTGCGCGCCGATGGCAAGCACAAGGTCGTGCCGGTCTGCTCATACGTGGTGATGTACATGAAGCGCCACCCCGAAACTCACGACCTGTTGGCCCGTGACTGGGATGAAATCTGGGCGGCCTGCGAGTTTCGCCCGCGTCGCGGCTAGGCCCCGAGCACTCGCTCGATAAAGCCGAGTAGCTCAGAAACCACTTCTTCTTTGTTGGTCTCGTTGAAGACCTCGTGGCGTGCGCCCTCGTAGATGACGCACTTGAGGTCTTGCAAACCGGAGCGAGTCAAGTAGGCATCGGCGAGCGCTTTGTTGCCCTTCTCGCCGCCGATTGGGTCATCGCTGCCGGCCATGATCAGCAGTGGCAGGTCGCTGCGCACCGAGGCTGCGGGCTTGAAGAAGAGCTTCAGCGCGTTGCCCAGCCCCATAACCTTGGCCGCATCTGCATAAAAGGTGAATGGGTCGGCCAAGAATGCGTCGGCAACCGCGGCGTCGCGGCTCAACCACTCGAAGCCCGTGGCGTCTGGCTGGTCTTTCCACTTCTTGTTGAATGCGCCCATGCCCAGGTAGCGGGGGTCGAGCAGGGTCGAGCCGGTGAGCACGGCCGCAGCGTAGTCGGCCGAATAGTTGTTGAGCAGCTTCTGCGCGATGAACGAGCCCCACGAGTGGCCAATCAGAATCACCGGAAGTCCAGGGTTTTCTGCCTTGATCAGCTTGGTGAAGTCGTGCACCTGCTCGAAGGTGGCAGGCATTCCGCCGGGGCCGAGGTTGCCCATGGTCTTGGTGGCCTTGGTGGCAACCTGGTTGACGCCGGTCTTGCCGTGGCCGCGGTGGTCGTCGGCATAAACCGAAAATCCTGCGCGATTCAGCGCGGCGGCGACGTCGTCATAGCGGCGAGCGTGGTCGCCGAGACCGTGCGCAATCTGCACCACACCGCGTGGGTTCGCCACCGGAAACTCATAGAAGAAAATGTCCACGCCCTGGGCATCCTGGAATTTACGCTCGATTGGCAACTCAGTCATGCCGCTAGATTACCGCTGAAAAACTAGGATGCGCCTGAAGCGCCACCCAAGCCGTTGAGCGCGCGAGGCCATCCCGGGGTTCTCAACTCTGCCGAAAAAAACAGACCGTTCACAGGAAACTCCCAAGTTAGTCGACCAGAGTAAGTGTCATGAACCAGCAAGCAGCCAGCGCAGCCTTCACAGGCGCCAAGACCGAGAGCTCGACTCCGCGCTTTGTGGCACCGAACGCCAAGGTTCGCCTGGGTTCAACCAAGTACCGCGCTCTCAAGCGCCAGCAAGACTGGGTCGAAATCTTTGCCTGGGGCACCGTGCTCGCCGTCACCGCAATGTTTCTCATCGACGGCGGCCTCGCCAGCCTCACAGATGCATCCGCGTGGATGTCGGCAATCAGCCGCCTCACCGCACTCGTCGCCACCGACCTGCTGCTGATTCACATGCTCCTAATCGGCCGCGTGCCCTGGATCGACAAGCTCTATGGCCACGACCGCGCCACCTTGACCCACAAGAAGCTCGGCAAGCCGATTCTCTACATCGTCACCGTGCACTTCATTACCTCGGTAATTCAGTTCGCCCTCCTCGACGGCAAGAACATCTTTGCCGAAGCCTTCTCGATGATCACCACCATGCAAGACATGTGGACCGCCGCCATTGGCTTCGTGCTGATGCTCGTAGTCACCGTGACCTCGATCAACGCCGCACGCCGCCGCCTCAGCTACGAGGCCTGGTACCTGATTCACGTCACCTCATACATCTCGGTCCTCGCCGCGATTCCTCACCAGTTCACCACAGGCACCGACATCGCCGGCAAGCCAGCGCAGACCATCTTCTGGGCTACCCTTTATCTCTTCGTCGCGGGCAACATCGTCTGGTTCCGCTTTGCCGTGCCGGTAATCAACGCCCTGCGCCACAGCTTCAAGGTCTCTAACGTTGTGCGCGAGTCGAGCGACTCGGTCTCGGTTTACATCGGTGGCAACAAGCTCGAAAAGCTTGGCGGCCAGGCCGGCCAGTTCTACATGCTGCGCGTGTTAACCCCTAAGCAGTGGTGGCGCCCACACCCTTTCTCAATCTCGGCAGCTCCAAACAACGAGTTCGTGCGCTTCACCATCGGTGCTCGCGGTGATGACACCGAGATGATGCAGAACCTCAAGCCGGGCACTCGCATCGTGCTCGAGGGCCCATACGGAGTCTTCACCGAAGAGCGCCGCACCCGCGAAAAGGTTGTTCTGCTTGCAGCAGGCATCGGCGCCCCACCGATCCGCTCGCTCGCCGAGTCGATGGCTGCCCGCCCAGGTGACGTGACCATCATCTATCGCGTTCGCGAAACCGAGGATGCCGCCCTTCTCAGCGAGCTGACTGAGATTGCCCGCAACCGCGGCTTCAGAATGCACGTGCTCGAGGGCAAGCGCGGAAACCCCAACTCTTGGTTGCCAGCCCACATGTCGGGCCTGAGCGATCACGACCGTCTAACCCAGATGGTCCCATCCGTGAAAGACGCGGATGTCTTTGTGTGCGGCCCGGCCCCCTGGACCCGCGCAGTAGTCAAATCTTTGGACAAGGTCGGAACCCCGACCCACCAAATTCACGCAGAGGAGTTTGCCTGGTGAGAAAGTCAGCACAAATCGTATCGAGCGTTCTTTCGCTCGGAGTTCTAGCCCTGTCATACAAGGCGGGCATTGATCAGGCGGCACTGGCCGCCGGGCCAGTCGGCTCTAGCTCGACTGCAACCATTCAAACGTCGTCGTTCATCAAGAACCAAACCACCGCCGTGAAGACCGGCGCTACCCCGACCACACCAACGACCCCGACGACTCCGACGGTCGCCAAGCCACTAATCAAGACGGCTACCGGCACCTTGGTGAACTATGCGTTCGGGCAAGTGCAGGTCAAGGTCACCAAGACCGACGGCAAACTCACCGCAATCACATACGTTAAGAGCACCGCCTCCAACAGTCGCATGGCGGCGTTCCCGTTCTTGGTGAAGTACGCTCTGCAGTATCAGGGTGCCAACTTTGGCAACCTCGGTGGAGCCACCTACACCACCAACGCGTTCAAGCAGTCTCTAGCGGGAGCCCTTGCAAAGATCTAGTTCGACCAAGCTTCAGGCCACCAGCGCCAAGAGAACCAACTGGTGGCCAAGCACCGTCGCACTCGCATTGATTTCGGTGGTTGGCGCTCTTGGCATCAACCAGAAGCTCACCTCAGATTCGGCCAACGCCTTTGGCGGTGGCAACCTGACGGGCAATACCTCGACCCCGCCGGCTCCAACCACCCCGGCCACCGTCACCAAGTCGGCAACCGGCGACCCAATCAACTACCCGTTCGGCACCATCCAGGTCTCGGTCAAGCAGGTCAATGGCAAACTCACCGCAATCAACTTCTTGAAAGAACAGGCTTCGGGAGGCCGCGACCAGGCGTTTCCTTATCTGGTGCAATACGCCCTCAAGGCAAACGGATCCAACTTCGGCAACCTTTCTGGTGCCTCATACACGACTCAGGCATTCAAGCAGGCCCTCGACTCTGCCGTTAGCAAGCTCTAAATAGCGGCTCGCAATGACCCACTTCGACCACTTTGAAGAGTGCATGGGCACGGTGTTTCGCTTTGCCGGCAACCATGAACTCGAGCAGTCGGAGTTCGATGAGGCTCTCGCGATGGCGACATCCTTGCTTCATCGCGCCGACCAAATCTTTAGCCTCTATAAGCCCGAGAGCCCGCTGAGTCGGCTTGCTCGCGGCGAGACCTCGGTTGCCCAGTTGCCGCCCGTGGTCGAAGAAATCTGGGATGAGTGCGAGCGCTGGGAGCGTGAGACCGACGGCTGGTTCAGCGCGTTCACCCCGCAGAACACATTTGACCCATCTGGTGTCGTAAAAACTTGGGCGGCAAAGAAGGCCGCAGAACACCTGCTTTCGGCCGGCGTGCTCGACTTCACCGTGAACGCTGGTGGTGACGTCTGGGTTGCCGATGCAACCTGCGAGCGCAACGATTGGCGCATCGGCATTTCGACTCCCGTGACCATTGCTTCGCCAGAGGCCGGCGTGCTGACGGTCGTAGACCTGTTTGGCACCGATTACAGAGCGATGGCAACGAGCGGATCCGCCGAGCGTGGCGAACACATCTGGAATCCAAAGGCGCCGGGCAAGGCCCCCGCCAACGAGTTGGTGCAGATCAGCGTGATTGCCAAGGACTTGGTCGAGGCCGATGTCTGGGCGACCGCTGCGTTTGCTCTGGGAGACCGTGCGATTTCAACCCTGAATTCGCGCAACGCGGCCAACCCTCAGAACCAAATTCAGGCCATTGCGGTTTGGCCCGACGGCAACCTCGACGGTACCGAGGGCTTTATAGATCTGCTGGCCAAGGCCAGTCACTAACCGCGGGTTCTTTGCCCTTCGGTAGGCTCGCAGACTTTGCCCATTCGGCAACCCAGGCGGGCAGCTCGGGCAGCGCCTGCGGCCAGTCCCCCTGGGCCAGCGCCTCGGCCGGCGTCACGATTCCCCGCGAGCGCTTTAGCAACCGGATGCGTACTATTGAGCGCGAATAAACCTCGTCGCCAACCACGAAGCGCTGGTCGACATAGAAGGCCTGGTCATCCGCGCCAATCAACTTGGTCTCGATGGCAAAACTCTGCCATGGCGTGAGCGACTTTCGGTAGGTGATGCTCGCGGCCACCACCACCGGATACCAGCCGAGGTTCTTCCAGAGCTGCCAGACGCCAGAGCGAAGCATCAGGTCGTAGCGCGCAGTGTCTTGCAACGTGAGAAAGATGCCGTTGTTCATGTGCGCAAAGATGTCGAGGTCGGTAGGCCAAACCCTGAAGTTGCGTCGACCGACATCCGTGACGTTTAGTCGACCCCTGAAGCGCCAACTGATCAGCTCATAAAAGAGCCTCAGCCAAAGTTTCATCGCTGCGCCAGAACTAGCTGGTGGCTACCAAATCGAAACGCGCTCGGATGGGTCGAGCCACATGTCGTCACCCTGCTGAGTGCCGTAGGTCTCGTGGAACACATCAAAGTTCTTGGCAATCTGGTTGCAACGGAACTCTGACGGCGAGTGAGGGTCGGTGGCAAGACGCTGAATAGCGATTGCCTCGCGGCTCTTGCCACGCCAGATCTGACCCCAGGAGAGCAAGAAACGCTCTGCTCCAGTGCGACCGTCGATAACGGGTGGTTCCTGACCCTCGAGGCTCAGCAGGTAGGCCTTCCACGCAATCATGATGCCGCCCAGGTCGCCGATGTTTTCACCGATGGTGAGCTCTCCGTTGACCTTGTACTCATCCGAAAGCCCCGATGGAGTTAGCGCGTTGTACTGCTCAATGAGTGCTTTGGTGCGTTCTTCGAATGCAGCTCGGTCGTCGTCGGTCCACCAAGAAATCAGAGCGCCATCTCCGTCATACTTCGAGCCTTGATCATCAAACCCGTGACCAATCTCGTGTCCGATGACTCCACCGATTCCTCCGAAGTTAATGGCATCGTCAGCTTCTGCGCTGAAAAATGGCGGCTGAAGAATCGCCGCAGGAAACACGATCTCGTTAAAGCCGGGGTTGTAGTAGGCGTTCACGGTCTGAGGAGTCATGAACCACTCATCTCGATCGATGGGCGCACCGATCTTGGCGGCTTCCTTGTCGGTCTCCCAGGCGCTCGAGCGACGGACGTTTCCGACGAGGTCATCGCGCTTGATAACCAGCGAAGAATAGTCCTTCCACTTGGTCGGATAACCAATCTTCGGGTTGAACTTTGAAAGCTTGACCAGCGCCTTCGCCTTAGTCTCGGCGGTCATCCACTCGAGGTTTTCGATGCTCACGCGGTAGGCCTCGATGAGCCACTTGACGAGCTCATCCATGCGGGCCTTGGCCTCTGGCGGAAAGTGCTTGTCGACGTAAATCTTGCCTACTGCTTCGCCCAGCGAGCCCTCGACCAGCTGCACGCCGCGCTTCCAACGGGCACGCATGTCTGGCTGGCCGGTGAGTTTGCGGCCATAAAAGTCGAACCGAGTCTCGACAAAATCGGAACTCAGATATGGTGCCATCGAGTTGATGATTTGCCACGCCAACCAAAGGCGAACCGCAGCCAGCTTCTCCTCGTTGAAAACCGAGGCGATTCCTTCGAAGAAAGAGGGAGTCATCACGACAGATTCAAACAGGGTGTCTGCTGGGATCTTCGACCCTTGGAGCCAAGCAGCCCAATCAAACGTTGGAGTGAGGTTTTTGAGCTCTTCGAACGAAAAGAGGTTATAGGTCTTCTCGGCGTCGCGAGTCTCAACTACATCCCAGTGGTGCTTCGCGAGCTCGGTCTCAAACTTCATGATGGTTTGAGCGTCGGCCTGAGCTTGCTCAACCGACCATCCCGCGTGCTGGAGCATTTTGGCGACGTAAGGCACGTAGGCATCGCGAAACTCTGCGTACTTTTCTTCGCGGTAGTAAGACTCGTCTGGCAGGCCAAGGCCGCCCTGAAACATGTTGATCAGATAGCGGTTCGGGTTGCCCGGGTCGTTGTTTACATACAAACCGAATAGACCGCTAATGCCCTCACGCGAGAACTGCCCAAGGAGTTCAGCCAGCTGCCCAAACGAAGCCGACGCGATTCGATCGAGGTCGGCCTTGATTGGCTCGGCACCAAGTTCATTCGCTCGCGCCTCGTCGAGGAACGAACCATACATGTCACCGATTTGTTGGCTCACCCCTGGCTTTGGGTTGGCCTGGGCGTCTTCAAGAATCTGCTTGACGGCTTCTTCTGAGGCATCGCGCAGCAGATAGAACGATCCGTGCACAGCCTGGTCGGCGGGGATGTCGTAGTTGTCGAGCCACTTTCCGTTTGTGTGCCTAAAAAGGTCGTCCTGTGGGCGAGTGTTCAGGTCAAAGTTCTCTTCATCGAGTCCAGGCTTGATTGTCATGGTTTCATCCTAAAGCGGGGATTGCCCGCTGCGTTCGCGGGGCTAAAATTCAAACGTGGAACTCCAGAAGATCATCTTGTATTACGGCTTCGCGCCCATTGCCGACCCCGAAGCGGTCAAGCTTTGGCAGAAGACCCTTTGCGAGTCGCTCGGCCTCAAGGGTCGCATCCTGATTTCGAAGCACGGCATCAACGGAACCCTCGGTGGCGACATGAGCGCACTAAAGAAGTACGTGCGCCAGACCAAGGAGTATCAGGGTTTCAAGAAGATCGACTTCAAGTGGTCAGACGGCACCGGCCAAGATTTTCCGCGACTTCGAGTGCGCGTTCGCAACGAGCTCGTGGCATTCGGAACCCCAGATGAACTCGAGGTGAGCATCGACGGCGTCGTTGGAGGCGGCAAGCACCTCAAGCCGGCCGAGGTCGACGCCCTTGTTGCCGAGCGCGGCGACGAAGTTGTGTTCTTCGACGGACGCAACGCGTTCGAGGCCGAGATCGGCAAGTTCAAGAATGCCGTCGTGCCGAACACCCAGACGACACACGACTTTATTGCCGAGATCGAGAGCGGCAAGTACGACGACTTCAAAGACAAGCCGATCGTCACCTACTGCACAGGTGGAGTGCGCTGCGAAATTCTCTCGGTGCTGATGGTCAACCGAGGCTTCAAGGAGGTCTACCAGATCGAAGGCGGCATCGTGCGCTACGGCGAGAGCCAGGGCGACGACAGCCTCTGGGAGGGCTCGCTCTATGTCTTCGACGACCGCATGAACGTCAACTTCACCGAAAAGGCCAAGACCATTGGCAAGTGCGAGAGGTGCGCAGGCCCAACATCCACGTTTAGAAACTGCTCAAACCTGGCCTGCCGCGATCTGATTCTGCTGTGCGACCACTGCAACGAGGATGCGGCTAATCTGGCCTGTCAGCCTAAGCACAGTCGTGGTCGCCGCGGCGAACTTGTTGGCTAGTAGCCTCCATCCGAGTTAAAGAAAAAAGGACCCCGTTGCCGGGGTCCTTTTCTTGCAAGGAGAGGTAACTATGAAGAAGTTTGAAACTATTTGCCGGTGAAGCTCTGAACCGAAACAACCTTTACGAGCTGAACGGTGTAGGCCTGGCCAGCGATTCCCTTGAAGGTAACAGTCTGCGAACCAGTGCCGGATACCGACACGGTCTCGACGTGAGCTGGGCGAGCTGGCGGGGTAGCTACCGAACCGGTGGCTGGAGCCGGAGCGGCTGGCACAACCTCGGTGATGACTGCTACGTAAACCGAGCTGTCTGCCGGAACGTTGACGGTCACGGTCTGGTCGGTCAGGTTGGCTGGGCCACCCTTAGGACCCTTGCCGTGGTCGCCCTTGGGGCCCTTGCCGTGGCCGCCACGACCGTGGTCGCCGCCCTGAGGGCCGTCGCCGTCGTCATCGCCCTGGCCTGCGCCAGCGCCTGGGCCGCCCCAAGCGAGGTTGCCGCCTGCTGCCGGAGCCGACGGGGCTGGGGTAGCTGCTGCCTTCTTGGCTGCCGCGGCTACGTGGTTGGTGTTCTTGGCGGTTGAGGCCATCGACGGTGATGCAACGCTCAGGCCGAAAATCGTGAGGGCGCTTGCAACAACGATCGAGCCGCGCTTTAGAAGCTGCTTGTCCATGTTGTGTCCTGTTCTTTCTGGTGGGTGTCTTGCTGACTCTTCGAAGTTATTGAAGTTCTGAGTCAATGTTGCCCAAACTCAGACCCCTAGGGGTCTTGTAACAGAAGCATCCAAGGATGCTCACAGAACTCTCTCAGTTAAAGGCAAAAACCCCCGATTTCCGGGGGTTTGTTGGTGCGCGAGGCGGGACTTGAACCCGCACGCCCTTGCGGGCACTGGCACCTGAAGCCAGCGCGTCTGCCATTTCGCCACTCGCGCATAAACAGCAACCTCTCGAGGTTAGCAGAGTTGCTAAAGCCTCACCAAACCCGGTGGCACTTAAACTTGAAGCACTAAAGGTAAGGAACAACTTGGGTTTCATTGACCGTTTCGAAAAGCGACTCGAACGACTCGTCACCGGCGCTTTCACGAAGACCTTTAAGTCTGAGCTGCAGCCCGTTGAAATCGCGGCCGCCATTAAAGCCGAGATGGATGCCAAGGCATCGATCGTGAGCCGTGACCGGATCCTCGCGCCAAACGCATTCACCGTGAGACTTTCATCCGTGGATTTTGGCCGACTAAAGAAGAGCCTCGGAGATGCGCTGCTCACCGAACTCACCGATCAGGCCAAGCGTCACGCCAACCTGCAGAACTTTCAGTTCGCGGG
>CANGNR010000007.1 GCA_947455385.1 Microbacteriaceae bacterium | reverse complement strand
ATAGATGGGCTTGCCGGTTGCCACCGCGAGCGCTTTGGCTGCCCCAACGCCGACCATGAGCGCCCCAGCGAGGCCGGGTCCGTTGGTCACGGCAATTGCGTCGAGCTCATCCAGGGTGACGCCAGCCTGATTCAGGGCCTCGTGCAGTGTTGGGCGCAGGGCCTCGAGGTGCGCTCGAGCGGCGATCTCTGGCACGACACCGCCGAAGCGAGCGTGCTCATCCATGCTGCTAGAAATCACGTTGGCCAACAGGCGGTTGCCGCGCACGATGCCGATGCCGGTCTCGTCGCAGGAGGTCTCGATGCCGAGCACGAGCGGCTCAAGGTCTTTGGTTCGCAGCGGCTCGAGGTGGGCGCGCATCACGAGCGCATCGACGCCATCGGGCATGTAGTAGCGCTTGCGAAGGTCGATCTGCTCGAAGCCCAGCGACCTATAGAGGCCAATCGCGCTCGGGTTGTCGGCGCGAACCTCGAGAAACATATCGTGCGCGCCCTGGGTGGCGGCTTCGCGCATTAGCGCGCCCATCAGCGAACGCCCGATGCCACGGCCGCGCTCAAACTCATCAATGGCAATGGTCTGGATGTCGCCCTGCCCTGTGCCGGGAATCACGCTAACTCCGCCGTAGCCGATTAGGCGCTCATCCTCGCGAACCACAAAGTATGCGGTGTGGGCGGCCTCGAGTTCGGCGCGCATGTTCTCGACCGACCAGGCATCGGTGGCGAAACTCGCGTTTTCGAGGGCCATGATCTCGTCAAGGTCGCCATCGACGGCGGGCAGAATCACCCAGGTGTTCGTCATCAGCTCACCGCCTTGCCGACTCGCTGCTTGGGGTTGGGCACGGTGGCATCGGGGTCGCGCAGATAAAGCGCGCTAACGTCGGTGTCGAGAAGCCCGTCGATGAGCAGGGCGTCGGCGAGCAGGCCGAGGCTAGCGGCGGTAACCGGTGCGGTGGCCCGCAGCGGCTCGATCGCGCGACGCTCGAGTTGAGCCTCGAGCTCGGCCGGCTTGATCACGAACGGCCCGTCGATGCGCACGGGCGAGCCGGCCTTGGTCAGGCCAGAGTAGAGGGCCGCATAAACCTCGCCGCGTCGAGCGTCTGAGGTCACCAGCAGCGGGCGGTCGTGCGAAACCAGCGCGCGCAGTTCGGCGCTCTCGAGCTCGGTGCGGGCAATCGCGTCGAGGCTAACCGCGCCAAAGAGCTTGGCGCGCGCCCCTTCGGCAAACATGACCGCCGCCGCGATGCCAACCCGCAGGCCAGTGAACGGCGCCGGCCCGCGACCAACCACCACCTCAGAGACCTGAGCGGGGCGAACGTCAGCCACGGCAAGCACCTGGGCAATCGTCTCGCCAATCCGCTCGGCGTGCTTCATGGTGTCGTCCACGTTGACCTCGGCGCGCACCACGCCATCCTCGACAAGCGCAACGCTCGTGCCAAAAGATGTGTCGATTGCAAGGATGATGCTCAAGCCGCTCCACCAAACTCGATGACCCCGGCCGACTGCCAGCGCGGCCCAAAGCCGCTCACGCGCACCGAACGGTTCTCTGACTCTCCGGTGTGGTCGCGCTCAATCTCGATCTCGAGCCACGACTCCGAGATTCCGTCGGTGAAGCCAAGGCCCCACTCGACCATGCAGATCGAGTTGGCGAAGTCGATGTCGAGATCGTCGAGTTCCGCAGGCGTTGCGAGCCGGTAGGCATCCACGTGAACAAATGGCGTGCCGCTCGAGGTCTTGTGCGTGCGGGCAATAACGAAGGTCGGGCTGCTCACCGAGCCGACAACGCCGAGGCCCTCGCCGACCCCGCGGGTCAGGGTGGTCTTGCCAGCGCCGAGAGGGCCGGTCAACAGCGCAAGGTCGCCAGGCGCGAGGATGCGAGCGAGCGCCAGCCCAAACTCGTGCATTTCTTCTGCGGTTGAGATGGTCAGTTCGGCGAGCACTCTGGCCGCGGTCACTGAACCTCTCCTATGTACCTGCGCTTGAAGCGGCCACCCATCCTGGTGACAATCTCATAGTTGATGGTGCCGACGGCCCGCGCCAGAGAATCGGCCGATGGCAGGCCAAGGGTCGGGTCGCCGAAGAGCACGACCTCGTCGCCAACTTCGACCTCGTCGTCGCCGCAGTCGATGACGAACTGGTCCATCGCGATGCGGGCAAGAATCGTGTATCGGTGGCCACGGATGCTCACCTGAGCGGCTCCGGTCGCCTCGCGAGGCAACCCCTCGGCGTATCCAACCGGGATGAGCGCCAGCGTCCTCTCACCCTCGGTGCGGTGAAGGTATCCGTAAGAGACGCCGTGACCTGCTGGCACGCGCTTGGTCTGGACGACCACCGACTTGGCGGTCATGGCGGTGCGAAGGCCGTATTCGTCGGCCGAGTGGTCGATGAACGGGCTGAAGCCATAGAGCGCGATGCCGATGCGAACCATCTCGTAGCAGGCCTGCGGGTAGAGAATCGCGCCGTCGGATGCCAACAGGTGGCGCATCTCGAACTCGAGGCCAAGGTTGCGGGCCTGCTCGACGGCGGCGTCAAACTTTTCGATCTGCGCGAGGTCGTCGGCGGCCGAGGTCACCGAGAGGTGGCTGAAGACGCCAACCACGCGAATCAGGCCGGCTGCGGCGAGGTCGCGGGCTTCGGCAACCAACGCTGGCCACTCGTGCAACGTTGCGCCGTTGCGGCCGAGGCCGGTGTCAACCTTGAGGTGCACGGCGGCAACCGTGCCTAGAGTCTTGGCGGCCGCGACCACCGACTCGAGTTGCGCAATGGTGGCGAGGCCGAGCTCGATATCGTGCCGCACCGCCTCGAGGTAGGTCTCGCGTGGGTCGTGCAACCATGCCAAAACGGGAGTCTTGATTCCGGCGGCACGCAGTTCGAGAGCCTCGCCAATGTCTGCAACGCCCAGGTAGTCGACACCCTCGGCCTCGAGGCGCTTGGCCACCGGCACCATGCCGTGCCCGTATGCGTTGGCCTTAACCACGCCCATGACCTTGGCGCCAACCGAACCGGCGCGCATGGTGTGCAGGTTGCCTGCGATTGCGTCGAGGTCAATCACGAGTTCTCTCATGCTGCGCCTCCCTCGGCGATAACGTAGGCAATCGCGAATCCGCCGTCGTGCGAAATCGAAAGGTGAAAGCGCTCAATGCCGGCTGCTTCAACGATAGTTTGGGTCGCCCCCGAAACCAACAAGGATGGCCGTCCGGCAGCATCGTAGGTCACCTCGACCTCACGCCAGTTCATCCCGGCGGCATTGCCAACGGCCTTGATAAAAGCTTCTTTGGCGGCAAAGCGGCCGGCCAAACTATTGGGTGCGCCAACCCGTTCGGCATCCGTGAGCAGTCTCTCGCCAAGGCCAGGCGTCTTGGCAAGGTGGTCGACGAAGCGCTGCACGTCAACCAGGTCGACTCCAACGCCCTTGATCATGTTCTACTGAACCCCGCCAGCGCCTATTCGACCGTGACCGACTTGGCCAGGTTGCGCGGCTGGTCGACGTCGAGGCCGAGCGCGGTCGCCAACGCCAGCGCAAAGCCCTGAAGCGGAATAACGGTGAGCAGCGGGGCCAGCATCGGCAGAGTCTGAGGCACAAAGATGACATCCTCGGCGTACTGCGAAACCTCGGTGTCGCCCTGCTCGGCGATTGCAATAACGCGGGCTCCGCGAGCGCGAATCTCCTGAATGTTCGAGACCACCTTTGGGTGCAGGCTGTCGACATCGCGCGGGCTTGGCACGATCACGATGACGGGCTGACCGGCCTCGATCAGCGCGATTGGCCCGTGCTTCAGTTCGCCGGCGGCAAAGCCCTCGGCGTGAATGTAGGCGAGCTCTTTGAGCTTGAGCGCACCCTCCATGGCGATCGGGTAGCCAACATTGCGGCCCAAGAAGAGCACCGACTTGGCATTCGCCATTTCGGTGCCGAGCGCTTTGGCCTGCTCGAGTCCGTCGAGAACCTTGGTGATCTTGGCCGGCAACTTGAGCAGCTCGCGACCGATCTTTGCCAACTCGGTGCGCGGCGTGGCGCCACGAGCCGAGGCCAAGAATAGGCCGAGCAGGTAGCCGGCGGTGATCTGGGCGGTTAGGGCCTTGGTCGAGGCAACGGCGACCTCAGGGCCAGCGTGAGTGTAGATAACCGCGTCAGACTCGCGAGCCAGGGTCGCGCCCTGGGTGTTGCAGATCGCAAGCACCCGAGCACCCAGTTCGCGCGCGTAGCGGGTTGCCATGAGGGTGTCCATGGTCTCGCCCGACTGCGAGATTGCCACCACAAGAGTGTTCGGCGTGACGATTGGGCTGCGGTATCTAAACTCGTGCGAGAGCTCGACCTGCACGGGCACGTGCGCCCACTTCTCGATCGCATACTTGGCAACGTCACCGGCGTAGCTCGCGGTGCCACAGGCAACGATGATGATGCGGTCGATGGCCTTGAGGTCGTCGGTGCTGAAGCCCGAAATCTCGTCGAGCCAGATGCTGCCGTCCGAGCGAAGGCGACCCATCAGGGTGTCGGCGACCGCCTGAGGCTGGTCGGCAATCTCTTTGGCCATGAACGAAGACCAACCGCCCTTGGATGCCGCCGAAGCGTCCCAATCGACGGTGAACTCGCATGCCTCAACCGGCTCGCCATCGAAGGTGCGCAGCTCGACCTTGTCGGCACGCAGAATCACGATCTGGTTCTGACCAACCGAGATGGCGCGCTTGGTGTGCTCAACAAAGGCGGCAACGTCGGAGCCCAAGAAGTTTTCGCCATCGCCCAGGCCAATCACGAGCGGTGCGTTGCAGCGGGCGGCGAGCACGACATCCGGTTCATCCTCGTGAATGACGAGAATCGTAAAGGCGCCGTGCAGTCGCTTGACCACGTTGGCAAAGGCGTCGGTCAGGTTGCCCACGCGAGCGTATTCGGCGGCAATCAGGTGGGCGGCAACCTCGGTGTCGGTCTCGCTGGCAAAGACGGTGCCGGCAGCCACGAGTTCGGCCTTGAGTTCGGCGAAGTTTTCGATGATGCCGTTGTGAATCAGCGAGAGTTTGAGGTCGGTGCCGCCGAGGTGAGGGTGCGCGTTGCCGTCGGTCGGGGCTCCGTGGGTTGCCCATCGGGTGTGACCGATGCCGATGTGGCTGCTTGGCAGCGGGTTTTCGGCGATGGAGTTGCGCAGATTCGCTAGTTTGCCGGCCTTCTTGCGGGTCTCAAGTTTGCCGTTTTCACCAATTACCGAGACGCCTGCCGAGTCGTATCCTCGGTATTCGAGCCGACCCAAGCCGGCGAGCACTACATCGAGGGTTGCTTTTGGCCCTACGTAACCCACGATTCCACACATGGGTTCTAATTTAGGGCAGAATTGCACGCTATGAGCGATGAGCAGGGGCGGGTCACAGCCGGCGGCGAAGACCCAACGGCCGCTGGCATCACTCCCTTCGTCGAAATCTCTCGAGCAGACTGGTCGGCACTCGCCGAATCCACCGAATTGCACCTCACTGAGGCCGAACTGACCAAGATTCGTGGCCTCGGCGACGAGCTCGATCTGGCCGAGGTAGAGCAGGTTTATCTGCCGCTCAGCCAGCTGCTCAACCTGTATGTCACCAACTCGGCCACCATGCACCGCGCGAGCAGCGCGTTTCTCGGCGAGCGAGCAAAGCGTACCCCGTTCATCATCGGCATCGCCGGTTCGGTCGCGGTCGGCAAGTCCACTGTCTCGCGTCTACTGCGCGAACTGCTCAGCCGCTGGCCTGGCACGCCAAAGGTCGAGCTCATAACCACCGATGGTTTTCTCTACCCCAACGCAGAGCTTGAGCGACGCGGCATCATGGCGCGCAAGGGATTCCCCGAGAGCTACGACCGACTAGCGCTGCTCAAGTTTGTTGCCGACATCAAGAGCGGGGTCGAGCGGGTGGCCGCTCCGGTCTATTCGCACCTCAGCTACGACATCGTGCCTGGCGCCGAGGCCGTGGTTTCTGCGCCAGACGTACTGATCGTCGAGGGTCTAAACGTGCTTCAGTCTCCGAGCGGCGGGCAGGCCGTCACGCTGAGCGACTACTTTGACTTCAAAATCTACGTGGATGCCGACACCGACAACATCTCGGATTGGTTCATCAACCGCTTTCGCAAGCTGCGCGAGTCTGCCTTCACGAATCCGGTCTCGTATTTTCACCGCTACGCCGAGATGCCCCTCGAACAGGCAGAGGCTCGGGCTCACGAAATCTGGAACACCATCAATCTGCCGAACCTCGAGGCAAACATCCTGCCGACCCAGTCGCGTGCGAACCTCGTGCTTCGTAAAGGCAAGAGCCACAAGGTCGACTCCGTGCTCCTGCGCAAAATCTAGAAGGTTAGTTCGTCGACCTGTTGCTGAATGATGCGGCTGTCTTCGTCCTCGGGATAGTTGGCGAGGATCTGCCGCGCGCGACCGCGCGAAAGCTTGGCAAGGTCGAGGTCGCCGGCGGCCCAGTAGGCACGGGCCAGAACCTCGTATGCCGAGGCCAGCATCCACTGTTCTAGGTCGTTAGATTCGGTGAGCTCGAGGCAGGCCTGGGCGTGAAAAATCGCAAGCTCAGGAAACCCGACCTCGCAGTAAACGCGTGCGCACTGCCACTCGCCTATCGCCCACTGCTTTGGGCCGCCCGCCTGCTGCCAGTGCCAGCGGCTCGCGTGTGCCGCGTGAATCATCTCGAGCTCGTCGGCCTCGGTGCGGTCTTTGTTGTCGATGAAGGCCCAGACCCGGTTGAACAGCGCTACGGCGATGCCCTTGGCTTGCTCGTTAGAAAGTTCTGCGGCGCTCAAGGCGGCTCCTAGATTGCGAGGTTTTTGGTGACGAGGTGGGCGATGCGATCTGCCCAAGACTGCGCGGTGCCCTGATCGGCGGCCTCAACCATTACGCGCACGAGGCTTTCGGTGCCTGATGGGCGCAGCAGCACGCGGCCCGAGCCCGCCAACTCTGCCTCTGCGGCAGCCACCAAAGCCTGGATTTCGGCATCGCCATCCACGCGGTTTTTATCGACGCCGGGCACGTTGACCAGCACCTGCGGATAAACGCGCATGACCTTGGTGAGCTCGGCGAGCGGCTTGCCCTGACGAGCGACCTCTGCCATGAGCTTGAGGCCGGTGAGGATGCCGTCGCCCGTGGTTGCCCAGCGGGTGAAGATTACGTGGCCAGACTGCTCGCCGCCGAGGGTGTATCCGCCCTCGCGAATCGCATCGAGCACGTAGCGGTCGCCGACCTTGGTCTCGATCATTTCGATGTCGTTTTCGGCCATCGCGATGCGCAGCCCGAGGTTGCTCATCACGGTTGCCACGAGGGTGTTGCGAGCGAGTTCGCCAGACTGCTTCATAGCAACAGCAAGGATGGCCATGATCTGGTCACCATCCACGACGGCGCCCGTGTGGTCGACCGCGAGGCAACGGTCGGCGTCGCCGTCGTGGGCGATTCCGGCATCCGCGCCATGTTCTAGAACCGCGGCCTGAAGCGCGGTGAGGTGGGTCGAGCCGGAGCCAAGGTTGATGTTGAGGCCGTCTGGGTCGGCCCCGATGACTATTACCTTGGCGCCGGCGTCGGCAAAGAGCTGTGGCGAGACCGCCGAGGCCGCACCGTTGGCGCAGTCGATGACGACCTTTAGGCCATCAAGGCGGTTTGGCAGGGCTGAGAGCAGGTGTAGGGCGTAGCGGTCTTCGGCGTCGGCAAATCGCGTGACGCGGCCAACCTCGCCGCCAACCGGCGCCAGCGGGGCCTCGGCCATGGCGGCCTCGATGCGGTCTTCGGTGGAGTCTGGCAGCTTGTGGCCACCCCGTGCAAAGAACTTAATACCGTTGTCGGCAGCTGGGTTGTGCGATGCCGAGATCATGACGCCAAAGTCGGCGTCGAGGTCGGCGGTCAGGTATGCGGCTGCTGGGGTTGGCAGAACGCCGGCGTCGAACACGTCGACTCCCGCGGATGCGAGGCCGGCCGAAACAGCTGCGGCGATGAATTCGCCAGAGATGCGTGGATCGCGGGCGATTACTGCCTTGGGGCGAACGCCGGCCTGGCGCGAAGATTCTCCCAAAACGCGCGCGGCGGCTTGAGCGAGTGAAAGGGCAAGTTCGACAGTGATGACCTTGTTGGCAGTGCCGCGAACGCCGTCGGTGCCAAAGAGCCTAGCCATGGTGAAAGACTAGCCGAAAAGGCAGTCGGCCGACTTTAGCGCTTCGAGAACTGAGAGGCCTTGCGGGCCTTCTTGAGACCGGCCTTCTTGCGCTCGATGACGCGAGGGTCGCGCTTCAAGAAGCCAGCCTTCTTGAGCGAAGGACGGTTGTTGTCGCGGTCGATCTCGTTGAGTGCACGAGCGATGCCGAGGCGAAGTGCGCCAGCCTGACCAGCCGAGCCACCACCCGAGATACGGGCGATAACGTCGTACGAACCCTTGAGGTCAAGAACCGTGAAGGGGTCGGTGATCAGCTGCTGGTGCAGCTTGTTAGGAAAGTAGTTCTCGAGGTCGCGACCGTTGACCTTGATCACGCCGGTGCCTGGAACCAGGCGAACGCGGGCGATGGCCTGCTTGCGACGACCGAGGCCTGCGCCTGGAACGTTGAGTGGGCCACGAGCCTTGGCGGCAGGTGCAGCCTTGGCCGCTGGGGTCTCGGTGGTGTAGCTCTCTACTGCTACAACTTCTTCTGCAGCAGCTGGGGTTGCTTCGGTCTTAGCCACGAATTTTCCTTATTCTTTTGCGCCAGTAATTACTGGGCGACCTGGTCGATGATGAAAGTCTTTGGCTGCTGAGCTGCGTGTGGGTGCTCTGCGCCGCGGTAAACCTTGAGCTTCGAGAGCTGTGCGGCTCCGAGCTTGTTCTTTGGAAGCATGCCCTTGATGGCCTTCTCAACGGCCTTCTCTGGGTTCTTCTCGAGAAGCTCGCTGTAAGTTGTAGCGGTCAGACCACCTGGATAGCCCGAGTGACGGTATGCCTTCTTCTGCGCGAGCTTGGCACCGGTGAGGGCGACCTTCTCTGCGTTGATGATGATGACGAAGTCACCGTTGTCCATGTGTGGCGCGAAGGTTGCCTTGTGCTTGCCGCGCAGCAGTGCTGCGGCGTGGGTGGCTAGGCGGCCAAGAACTACGTCGGTGGCGTCGATTACGAGCCACTCGTTGTTAAGCTCGTGAGCCTTCGGTGAATAAGTACGCACGCTAAATTGCCTTACTACTTCTCTGTCGGATTGAAATCGAATCCGCTACGAAGCAGAACGCTTCTGGGATTCAAACTTTGCACGCCGTAGTCAACAGACGAACGGCACCAAGGTTCAAGTTTAGCCACACTTGCGGTGTAGGTCAAACCCTAGTTTTCGTCGAGCGAGCGCATATTGCGCGCCTTTTCGGCCTGACCCGCCATCTCTGATTGCTCCGGATAACCGATCTCGATCAGGGTGAGTCCGTGGGCGGCGACGACCTTGTATGCCTCGACCCTGCTCTTCAGGCCCAGGATGCGCAGAACGTCTGCCGGCTCGGCCCTGCCGCCGCCAACTCGAATGAGCGCCCCGACAATCGAGCGCACCATGTTGTGGCAAAACGCGTCGGCCTGCAGCTGAACGGTGACCACGCCGTCAGGGTCGCGGCCGACGGTGATTTCGCGCAACTCGCGAATCGTGGTGGCACCCTCGCGTGGCTTGCAGAAGGTTGCAAAGTCGTGCAGGCCGATCAGCCCGTCGGCGGCCCTCTGCATGGCATCGGTATCTAGCGCAAAGTCGAGCCAGAGCGTGAAGCGCGCCTCGAGCGGGCTGATGAAGGCCTTGGCGTCGCCGATTCGGTAGCGGTAGCGGCGATAGGTGGCCGAGAATCTGGCGTCGAAGCCAGCCGGGGCCTCTGCGATCGAATAAACGCGAATGTCGCTCGGCAGCAGCGAGTTCAGGCGAACGGCGAGCGATTTGCCGCGCCCAATGCGCTTGAGCTGCTCGCGCGAGAGGTCGATGTGCGCTACCTGACCCAGGGCGTGCACGCCGGCGTCGGTGCGGCCGGCCACTCGCATGAAGAAGTCATTCTTGCTCTCGCCAAACACCGTGGTCAGAGCCGTCAGCAGCTCGCTCTGCACCGTGGCAAGCCGCCTCTGTTTGGCGAAGCCCGCATAGCGTGTGCCGTCATATCCGAGGTCGAGCCGAAAACGAATCAGCCCGTCGACCTGCTGGTCAACGGGCTGATTCATCAGAGTTCTTTAGAACGCGGCTTAGGCCTCGGTGGCAGGAGCCTCGTCTGCTGCTGCCTCTTCGGCTGCTGCGACGGTCTCTTCTGCTACGGCCTCTGCCTCAACGGCCTCTGCTGCTGGAGCCTCGGCGGCGACCTCAACCTCGGCTGCGGTCTCGACAACTGCCTCGGCAACTACGTCTTCGACGGCCTCTTCAACCGGGGCCTCAACTGCGGCTGCGGCGGTTGCCTTGACCGAGTTGGTGAGCTTTGCCTTGTTGTTGCTTGGCTTGGCGTTCACTGGCTCGAGAACGAGCTCGATGACTGCCATTGGCGCGTTGTCACCCTTGCGGAAGCCGAGCTTGGTGATGCGGGTGTAGCCGCCGGCACGCTCTGCGACCTGAGGTGCAATCACGGCGAACAGCTCGTGAACGACCGACTTGTCGGTGATCTGCTGCAGAACGCGACGACGTGCGTGCAGGTCTCCGCGCTTTGCAAAGGTCACAAGGCGCTCGGCGATCGGACGAAGGCGCTTGGCCTTGGTCTCGGTCGTGACGATGCGCTTGTGGGTGAACAGCGAGGTTGCTAGGTTGTTCAGCAGCAGACGCTCGTGTGCTGGACCGCCACCTAGACGTGGACCCTTAGTTGGGGTAGGCATTTATGTTTCTCCTCTATAGCTTTCGAGTAGCCGGCCGGTTTAGGCCTGGTCCTCGTCGAACGAACCACCAAAGTCGGTGCCTGCGTTGAAGTACGCGGCCTCGAAACCTGGCATGGCATCTTTGAACTTGAGGCCCATCGATGCAAGCTTGTCGCGAACCTCGTCAACAGACTTGCTGCCGAAGTTGCGGATGTTCATCAGCTGGTCTTCGCTCAGTGCGATGAGTTCGCTAACGGTGTTGATGCCCTCACGCTTTAGGCAGTTGTACGAACGCACGGTGAGGTCAAGGTCTTCGATTGGCATTGCGAGTTCGGCGCTAAGACCGGCCTCAACAGGAGCGGCTCCGAGCTCGATACCCTCTGCCTTGTCGTTCAGAGCCTTAGCAAGGCCGAACAACTCAACGAGGGTGCTACCTGCCGATGCGACTGCATCGGTTGGGCTGATCGAAGGCTTGGTCTCGACGTCAACGACGAGCTTGTCGAAGTTGGTGAACTCACCGGCACGAGTTGCCTCGACGCGGTAGGCCACCTTGAGAACTGGCGAGTAGATCGAGTCAACCGGGATGATGCCGACCTCGGCGTCTGGGTTGCGGTTCTGCGAAGCCTGAACGTAGCCGCGGCCACGCTCGATGACTAGCTCGACCTCGAACTTACCCTTGGCGTTGATGGTCGCGATGACCAGCTCTGGGTTGTGAATCTCGACACCGGCAGGAACCTGGATGTCGGCGGCGGTGACTTCACCGGCGGTCGACTTCTTGACGGTTGCAACTACTGGCTCGTCGAGCTCGCTCGAAACAACAAGCTCCTTGAGGTTCAGGATGATCTCGGTGACGTCTTCTTTTACGCCTTCGATGGTGCTGAATTCGTGAAGTACGCCAGCGATCTTGATGCTGGTGACTGCTGCGCCAGGAATCGACGAGAGCAGGGTGCGGCGGAGCGAGTTGCCGAGGGTGTAACCGAAGCCTGGCTCCAGTGGCTCAAGGGTGAAACGCGAACGGTTCGCGTCGAGTTTTTCTTCGTTCAGGGTTGGGCGCTGTGCAATTAGCACTTTGTTTCCTTTCAGCAGAGCATCCGCTATTTGATGCTCACTTGTTGGTTGTCACACAGTGGCCACTGCGCGACTTAGCTGCGATTAAGTTGTGAAAGTGAAGCTGGGCGAAAACGCGGATGCGTTAGACGCGGCGACGCTTTGGCGGACGAACGCCGTTGTGTGCCTGTGGCGTGACATCCGAGATTGAACCAACCTCGAGGCCTGCGGCCTGAAGCGAACGGATGGCGGTCTCGCGGCCCGAACCTGGACCCTTGACGAACACGTCAACCTTCTTGAGGCCGTGCTCCTGAGCCTTGCGGGCTGCAGCCTCGGCTGCCATCTGAGCTGCGTAAGGTGTCGACTTGCGCGAACCCTTGAAGCCAACATCACCAGACGAAGACCACGAGATAACGGCGCCGGTGGCGTCGGTGATCGAAACGATGGTGTTGTTGAAGGTGCTCTTGATGTGAGCCTGACCGACGACTACGTTCTTCTTTTCTTTGCGGCGTGGCTTGCGGGCGGCGGTGCCGGCCTTTGCCTTAGGTGCTGCCATGAGTTCTCCTAAATTCCTATGAGGCTAACGCGAGAGCCGGGGGCTACTTGCGTGCCGCCTTCTTCTTGCCTGCAACGGTGCGCTTCGGGCCCTTGCGGGTGCGAGCGTTGGTCTTGGTGCGCTGGCCACGAACTGGCAGGCCCTTGCGGTGGCGAATACCTTCGTAGGAGCCAATTTCGACCTTGCGGCGAATGTCTGCTGCTACGTCACGGCGGAGGTCACCCTCAACCTTGTAGTTGCCTTCGATGAAGTCACGGATTGCGACGAGTTGCTCGTCGGTTAGGTCCTTGACGCGGATGTTCTTGTCAACACCGGTCTCGGCCAAGATCTGAACCGAGCGGGTACGGCCAATGCCGTAAACATAGGTAAGTGCGATTTCGACGCGCTTGGCGTCTGGAATATCGGCTCCGGCAACACGTGCCATGTGGATTTCTCCTTGTTTTTAGAAGGTCTGCAGCATCACATCCCACTCGGGGCTCCCGCCTTCTCGGGAGGTGCCGTGAAGTCTCGCGACTTTACGTTGTGGTGCCTTGGTGTATTTAGTTGTGTTTGGTGCTGGTGGTGCTCATCTGCTCGACCTCGCGGTCGGGCAAAGTCTTAGCCCTGGCGCTGCTTGTGGCGTGGGTTCTCGCAGATGACCATGACGCGACCGTGGCGACGGATGACCTTGCACTTGTCGCAAATCTTCTTGACGCTTGGGTTAACCTTCATGTCTCTTACTTCTGTCGGGGCTATCTCTAGCCGTTGGGCGATGGCCGCATCCGGTTGGATGAAACCACCAAATCTTTATTTGTAGCGATAGATGATGCGGCCACGAGTCAGGTCGTAGGTGCTCAGCTCCACGATCACGCGGTCCTCTGGGAGGATACGGATGTAGTGCTGACGCATCTTGCCCGAAATGTGAGCCAAGACCTTGTGACCATTGGTCAGCTCTACCCGGAACATGGCGTTCGGGAGAGCCTCAACTACTGTGCCCTCAATCTCGATGACACCGTCTTTGTTGGCCATAGCCTCACTTATCTGCTAACACTTGTTCGGCGCGAAAACCGCACGCGAAAAACCCAAACTCGCGAATGGGATTGCGTGTAGAAACACCGACTCTCAATCCTACCCTTTGGGCTGGGCAGAAAACAAGTTAATCCAGGGCCACCGGCTTGACGCCAAAGCGGGCGAGCTTTTCGACTCCCCCGTCTGGCTCGGTGAGCACCCAGATGCCGCGATCGTGCACCGCGACCGTGTGTTCCCAGTGCACCGCATCCGAGCCGTCTTTGCTCGAGACGGTCCATCCGTCGGCCAAAATCTTGACCTTTCGGCCGCCCGCGGTAAACATCGGCTCAATTGCGATAACCAGGCCAGGCGAGACGGCCGGCCCGGTGTGCTTGGTCTTGTAGTTGAAGACCGGTGGGTCTTCGTGCATCGATCGGCCAACGCCGTGCCCGATGTAGTCCTCGAGAATGCCGTAGTTGCCTGCCCCGTAGATCGACTTTTCGACCGCGATGCCGACGTCGTTGAGGTAGCGGGCCGAGGCTAGGGCGGCGATTCCGGCCCAGAGCGAGTTCTCGCCATCCTTGGCTAGTTTTTCGCGACGTTTGTTGACGGCCAGGTCGGTGCCACCGGGCACAACCACGGTTATGGCGCTGTCGCCGTTCCACCCGGATGGAGTTTCGGCACCGCAGTCAATCGAGACGATGTCGCCAGCGGCCAGAAAGCGGTCGGCGCTCGGAATGCCGTGCACCACCTCGTCATTGATGCTGATGCAGGTGGTGTGGTGGTAGCCCGGCACGAGCTTGAAGTTGCTGTGGCCGCCTGCCGCGACAATCGCCGCTTCGGCAGCCGCGTCGAGTTCGAGGGTTGAGACGCCTGGGCGAATGGCTGCGCGAACTGCGGCGAGCCCCGCGGCCGTCATCAGCCCGGCCTTGCGCATCTCAACGATCTGGTCGTTGGTCTTTAGCTCAAACTCGTGGCGAGACATTGCGTTCTGCGAGCGCGGCAAGAATGCGGTCGGTGACCTCTTCGATCGCGCCGAGGCCATCGATGGCAACCACGAGGTTGCGGCTCGAGTAGTCGGCAACTAGCGGCTCGGTCTGCTCTTCATAAACAGCGAGGCGGTGACGAATCACGTCTTCGGTGTCGTCGGCGCGACCCTGCTTAACGGCGCGGTCGAGCAAGCGGCGAACCACCTCGTCGGTGTCTGCGGTGATCAGGACGACTGCGTCCAGCGAGGTGCCGGCTGCGCCAAGGATGTCATCCAGTTCGGCCACCTGGTCGGCGGTGCGTGGGTAGCCATCCAAGAGAAAGCCCTGCTTGGCGTCATCATGCGAGAGGCGGTCGCGCACCAGGTCGTTGGTGACCGAGTCGGGAACATACTCGCCGCGGTCCATGAACGACTTGGCAAGCTTGCCGAGCTCGGTTTCGTTCTTCACGTTGAAGCGAAAGATGTCACCTGTCGAGATAGCGGGAATGCCAAAGGCGGCCGATAGGCGCTCTGCCTGGGTTCCCTTGCCGGCACCTGGTGGGCCGATCAAGAGAAGGCGGGTCACTTCAGAAGGCCTTCGTAGTTGCGCTGCTGCATCTGGGCGTTGATCTGCTTGACGGTCTCAAGACCAACACCAACGATGATGAGGATCGAGGTTCCACCGAACGGGAAGTTCTGGTTTGCGCCAATCAGCGAGAACGAAACTAGCGGAATCAGAGCCACGAGACCGAGGTATATCGAACCCGGCAGCGTGATGCGGCTGAGCACGAACGACAAGAACTCGGTGGTCGGGCGACCGGCACGAATACCCGGAATGAATCCGCCGTACTGCTTCATGTTGTCGCTGACCTCTTCAGGGTTGAAGGTGATGGCGACGTAGAAGTAGGTGAATCCAACGATCAGGGCGAAGTAAAGCGCCATGTATAGCGGGTGGTCACCCTTGGTGAGGTAGTTCGAGATCCAGCTGACCCACGGTGCAACCTGGCCGGTCTTCTTGTCTGGCTGGTTGAACTGGGCAATCAGGGCAGGCAAGTAAAGCAGGCTCGAGGCAAAGATGACTGGCACGACGCCGGCCATGTTGACCTTGATGGGAATGTAGGTGGCCTGACCGCCGTATGTGCGACGACCAACAACGCGCTTGGCGTATTGAACTGGGATGCGACGCTGCGACTGCTCAACGAGGATGACCAGTGCGACGATGAGAACGCCGATGGCGAGAACGCCAAGCAGGGTCTCGATGCCCTTGTTGGTTGCAACCTGGCCGAGCGATGCTGGGAAGCGCGATGCGATCGACGAGAAGATCAGCAGCGACATACCGTTTCCGATGCCGCGCTCGGTGATGAGCTCGCCGAGCCACATGATCAAACCGGTTCCCGCGGTCATGGTGATAACCATGATTGCGATGTTCAGTGGGTCGGTCTTGGTCAGGATTGGCAGGGTACAGCTCGAACCGAACAGCGCACCCTGGCGAGCAACGGCGATCAGAGTCGTCGACTGCAGCACGCCAAGTGCGATGGTCAGATAACGAGTGTACTGAGTGAGCTTGGCCTGGCCGGCAGCGCCTTCTTTGTGAAGGGTCTCAAACCTCGGAATCACCACGCGCAGAAGCTGCGTGATGATCGACGAGGTGATGTAAGGCATGATTCCGAGTGCGAACACCGAAATCTGAAGCAGTGCACCACCGCTGAACAGGTTCACGAGCTCGTAGAGGCCGCTTGTCTGCTGGGTCTTCGACAAACACTGCTGAACGTTGACGTAGTTAACGAACGGAGCAGGAATGAACGAACCCAGGCGGAACAGGGCGACGATCGCGAGGGTGAATCCGAGCTTGTTGCGCAGGTCCGGGGTACGGAATGCGCGCAAGATAGCGCTGAACACTTATGCCTCCTGGCGGTTTGGTACTAAGCGGTGCAGTCGATGACTACTCGGTCACCGAACCACCAGCAGCGACAATCTTCTCTGCGGCAGAGCGCGAGACCTTGTCGACACTGACGTTCAGTTTAACCGAGATGTCGCCGTTGCCGAGAACCTTGACGAGCTCGTTCTTGCGAACGGCGCCCTTCGCGACGAGATCTGCCACGGTGACGTTTCCGCCATTCGGGTAGAGCTCGACGAGCTTCTCAACGTTGACTACCTGGTACTCAACACGGAATGGGTTCTTGAAGCCGCGAAGCTTTGGGGTGCGCATGACGAGTCGAACGCCACCACCCTCAAAGCCAGGGCGAACCTGGTAGCGAGCCTTAGTACCCTTGGTACCGCGACCCGAGGTCTTACCCTTCGAGCCCTCACCACGACCAACACGAGTGCGGTCTTTCTTCGAGCCTGGAGCAGGACGCAGGTGGTGAAGCTTCAGAACCTGAACCTTCTCGGCAGCCTCGGCAGCTGGCTTAGCAGCGGCCTTTGGGGCAGCAGCCTTTGGAGCAGCAGCCTTGGCGGCTGGCTTCTCGGCGGCCGGAGCCTTCTCTGCGGCTGGCTTTGCAGCAGCCTTAGGAGCGGCAGCCTTGGCAGCAGCTGGAGCCTTGGCGGCAGCCGGCTTTGCAGCGCCGGCCTTTGGCGCAGCTGCCTTAGCAGCGGCAGGCTTCTTCTCAGCGGCTGGCTTAGCAGCAGCCTTTGGAGCAGCAGCCTTAGCGGCGGCTGGCTTCTTTTCTTCGGCCATTAGTTGATCTCCTCAACCTTTACTAGGTGAGCAACGGTACGAACCATGCCGCGAACTGTTGCGCTGTCATCCTTGACGATGATGTCGCCAATGCGCTTGAGTCCGAGCGTGCGAAGGGTCTCGCGCTGGTTCGGCTTGCCACCGATTTCACTCTTGATCTGGGTTACCTTTAGACGAGCGGCCATTAGGCACCTGCCTTCTGCTCACGAAGAAGCACTGCTGGAGCAACTTCTTCAAGCGTGAGTCCACGACGAGCGGCAACTGCTGCTGGCTCTTCGAGCTGCTTCAGTGCTGCAACGGTCGCGTGAACGATGTTGATGGTGTTCGACGATCCGAGCGACTTGCTCAAAACGTCGTGGATGCCGGCACACTCGAGTACGGCACGAACTGGACCACCGGCGATAACACCGGTACCTGCCGAGGCAGGACGCAGCAAGACCACACCGGCAGCTGCCTCGCCCTGGACAGGGTGAGGAATGGTGCTGCCGTGACGAGGAACGCGGAAGAATGCCTTCTTGGCCTCTTCGACGCCCTTGGCGATTGCTGCTGGAACTTCTTTAGCCTTGCCGTAGCCGACACCGACGGTGCCGTTGCCGTCACCGACGACAACGAGTGCGGTGAAGCTGAAGCGACGACCACCCTGAACCACCTTCGAAACGCGGTTGATGGTTACAACACGCTCGAGGAATGGGCTCTTGTTGTCTTCGCGCTCACGACGCTCGCCACGAGGGCCACGCTCGCGGCTGCCGCGGCGCTGCTCGCGCTCGACAACCTCGGTGGACTCTGGGGTCTCGGCTACAGCCACAGCTGCAACCTCAGTTGCTTCAGTCGACACGACTTGCTCCTTGTTTTCTGCGCTCACAGGACCAGTCCACCTTCACGTGCACCGTCTGCGATCGCGGCTACGCGACCTGCATACTTGTTTCCGCCGCGGTCGAAGACGACCTCGGTGATGCCTGCCTTCTTGGCACGCTCAGCAACAAGCTGACCGACCTTAGTGGCCTTGGCAGTCTTGTCGCCGTCGAACTTGCGAAGGTCGGCTTCCATGGTCGAAGCCGAAGCCAGGGTTAGACCCTTGGTGTCGTCGACAACCTGAACGAATACGTGACGGGCAGAGCGGGTCACTACAAGGCGTGGACGACCTGCGTCTCCCGAGATCTTCTTGCGAAGACGAACGTGGCGACGCTCGCGCGCGGCGGCCTTCGACTTTCCGGTGATTCTGGTGCTAACGCCCATGTTTACTTACCACTCTTTCCGGCCTTGCGACGAACAACTTCGCCAGCGTAGCGAACGCCCTTGCCCTTGTAAGGCTCTGGCTTGCGCAGCTTGCGCAGGTTCGCAGCGACTTCGCCGACTGCCTGCTTGTCGATGCCCGAGACGGTCAACTTGGTGTTGCCGTCAACGGTGAAGGTGATGCCTGCTGGAGGCTCAACCAAGATTGGGTGCGAGTAACCGAGAGCGAACTCGATAGCCGAGCCCTTCGCGGTGACGCGGTAACCGGTTCCGACGATTTCGATGCCCTTGGTGAAGCCCTGGGTCACGCCAACGATGTTGTTTGCGATCAGGGTTCGGGTCAGACCGTGCAGCGAACGCGAGTTGCGCTCGTCGTCAGGACGGGTCACGATGACGTTGCCATCTTCTAAGGCAACGGTGATTGGGGCTGCAACATCTAGCGAGAGGGTTCCCTTAGGGCCCTTGACCTCGACGTTGTTGCCGTCAATCTTTACTTCGACTCCGGCTGGAACCGGAATCGGCAATCTACCAATACGAGACATTTGTGATTACCAAACGTAGGCGAGGACTTCCCCACCCACTCCCTTCTTGGCAGCTTGGCGGTCAGTAAGAAGACCGGATGAAGTCGAAAGGATGGCGATGCCGAGGCCGCCGAGAACTCGTGGGAGCTCGGTCGACTTTGCGTAAACACGCAAGCCTGGCTTCGAAACGCGCTTGATGCCGGCAATCGAACGCTCACGGTTTGGACCGTACTTGAGGTCGACGGTAAGAGTCTTACCAACCTCTGCGTCAGCGACCGCGAAGCCCGAGATGTAACCCTCGGCCTTCAGGATCTCAGCGATGCCAGACTTCAGCTTGCTGTAAGGCAGGTTGATCTGCTCGTGGTAAGCGCTGTTAGCGTTGCGCAAACGAGTCAGAAAGTCCGCTACAGGATCAGTCATTGTCATTGTGTTGCTACCTCTCTCGATCGGTTTCCAGACGCTTTACAAGCGGATGGACCTAATCGATTAGTTGTTGGTCTTGAATGGGAAGCCGAGCGCGGTTAGGAGCGCGTGGCCTTCTTCGTTGTTGCTGGCGGTGGTCACCACGGTGATGTCCATACCGTACGAACGGGTGATCGAGTCCTGGTTGATCTCGTGGAACACGTTCTGCTCCGAGAGACCGAAGGTGTAGTTGCCGCGGCCGTCGAACTGGTTGCCGTTGAGTCCGCGGAAGTCGCGGATACGTGGCAGTGCCAAGCTGAGCAGACGGTCTAGGAACTCCCACATGCGGTCGCCACGAAGGGTGACGTGTGCACCGATCGGCTGGCCTTCGCGCAGCTTGAACTGCGCGATCGACTTGCGAGCGAGGTTGATCTGAGGCTTCTGTCCGGTGATCGCGGTCAGGTCCTTTACGGCTGCATCGATGAGCTTGCCATCCTTGGCTGCTTCACCAACACCCATGTTCACAACGATCTTGGTCAAGCCAGGAACCTGGTGTGGGTTCGAGTACTCGAACTGCTCGCGAAGCTGAGCGACGATCTCGTTGCGGTACTTGGCCTTCAGGCGTGGCAGAGCCTTGCCTGCAGGAGCTGCGGTCTTTGCGGCTGCCTTCTTAGGAGCCTTGGTTGCTGCTGCGTCAGTCATTAGATGTCCTTACCCGAGGTCTTCGCAACGCGAATACGAACGGTCTTCTTGACTCCACCCTTGGTGACGGTCTCGAGGCGAGCGCCGATGCGGGTTGGCTTCTTGGTCGACGGGTCGACGAGAGCCACGTTGGAGATGTGGATCGGAGCCTCAACGGTCTCGATGCCACCGGTCTTGGTGCCACGGTCGGTCTGGCTGACCTTGGTGTGCTTCTTGACGAGGTTTACACCCTCGACGATGACGCGGTTCTTCTCTTTGTCGATCGAGAGAACGCGACCCTGCTTGCCACGGTCGCCGCCGCGCTCAGCCTTGGCGCCAGTGATGACCTGAACCAGGTCGCCCTTCTTAATGCTTGCCATGATTAGATAACCTCCGGTGCTAGCGAGATGATCTTCATGAACTTCTTGTCACGAAGCTCACGACCGACAGGCCCGAAGATACGGGTTCCCTGTGGCTCGCCATCCTTCTTGATGATGACTGCAGCGTTCTCGTCGAACTTGATGTACGAGCCGTCTGCGCGACGGGTCTCTTTCTTGGTGCGGACGATGACAGCCTTGACTACATCACCCTTCTTGACGTTGCCGCCAGGGATTGCATCCTTGACGGTTGCAACGATGATGTCGCCCAAACCGGCGTAGCGGCGCTTTGAGCCACCGAGCACGCGGATGGTCAGCAACTCTTTGGCGCCGGTGTTGTCGGCAACCTTGAGTCTCGACTCTTGTTGAAGCATTGTTTACTCCTTGTTAGATGGGCACCCATTACCGACGGGTCGCCCTAGGGGTGTTACTTGGCCTTTTCGATGATCTCGACTAGGCGCCAGTTCTTGGTGGCCGAAAGCGGGCGGGTCTCGTTGATTAGAACGAGGTCGCCGATGCCGGCCGAGTTGGTCTCATCGTGAGCCTTGACCTTGGTGGTGCGGCGAATAACCTTGCCGTAAAGCGGGTGCTTTACGCGGTCTTCGACCTCAACGACGATGGTCTTGTCCATTTTGTCGCTCACTACGTAGCCACGACGGGTCTTGCGGTAACCGCGAGCCTCGGCTGCAGGAGCCTCGGTGACGGCAGTCTTCTTATCAGCCATGGTTATGCCTCCTTAGCTGGGGCCTCAGCGGCCTCAGTCTTCTTGGTCTTGGCTGCGGCGGTCTTGACCTCGACGACTGGAATCGCACGAATGCCAAGCTCACGCTCGCGAATGATGGTGTAGATGCGAGCGATGTCGCGCTTGACGGCACGCAGGCGTCCGTGGCTCTCTAGCTGGCCGGTGGCCGACTGAAAACGCAGGTTGAACAGCTCTTCTTTGGCCTTCTTTAGCTCTTCGACGAGAACCGAGTCTTCGATCTTGTCGAGTTCTGCAGGGCCGAGGTTCTTCGAACCGATCGACATTATGCGTCACCTTCTTCACGCTTGATGATGCGAGCCTTGAGCGGGAGCTTGTGGATCGCACGGGTCATTGCCTCGCGAGCGATCTGCTCGCTAACGCCGCTGAGCTCGAAGAGCACGCGACCTGGCTTGACGTTAGCTACCCACCACTCCGGCGAACCCTTACCCGAACCCATGCGGGTTTCGGCTGGCTTCTTGGTCAGAGGACGGTCTGGGTAGATGTTGATCCAGACCTTACCGCCACGCTTGATGTGACGGGTCATCGCGATACGAGCGGACTCGATCTGACGGTTGGTCACGTAGGCAGGGGTTAGCGCCTGAATGCCGTACTCACCGAACGATACGGTGGTACCGCCGCTGGCAGCGCCCGAACGCTTCGGGTGGTGCTGCTTGCGGTGCTTAACTCGACGTGGAATCAGCATGGGTTATGCCTCCGATCCGGCGGTAGCGACAGCTGCTGGAGCAGCGGCCTCTGGAGCTGCGACTGGAGCCTCTGCTACTGCAGCTGGGCCACGACCGCCACGGCCGCCTGGGCGAACCGACTTGGCGTTGGCCTGCTCGCGAGCGAGCTCCTTGTTGGTGATGTCACCCTTGTAGATCCACACCTTGACACCGATGCGACCGAAGACGGTCTTGGCCTCATAGAAGCCGTAGTCGATGTTTGCGCGCAGGGTGTGCAGTGGCACACGGCCTTCGCGGTAGAACTCGGTGCGGCTCATTTCGGCGCCGCCGAGGCGACCCGAAGTCTGAACGCGAACGCCCTTGGCACCCTGACGAAGAGCGCCCTGCATGCCCTTGCGCATTGCGCGGCGGAAGGCCACACGTGCGTTGAGCTGCTCGGCGATGCCCTGGGCAACCAGCTGTGCGTCCATCTCAGGGTTCTTGACCTCGAGGATGTTCAGCTGAATCTGCTTGCCGGTGAGCTTCTCAATGTCGGCACGGATTGCCTCGGCCTCGGCGCCACGGCGACCGATAACGAGACCCGGACGAGCGGTGTGAATGTCAACACGGATGCGGTCGCGGGTGCGCTCGATTTCGATGCGCGAAACGCCGGCACGGTCAAGACGGGTGGTCAGCAGCGCGCGAACACGGATGTCCTCGGCTACGTAGTCCTGGTAGCGCTGGCCCTTCTTGGTCGAGTCAGCAAACCAACGCGACACGTGGTCGGTGGTGATGCCTAGTCGGAAGCCGTATGGGCTTACTTTTTGACCCATTAGTTGTTCCTCGCCTTCTGGGCGCCGGCCTTCTTGGCGGCGATTTCGTCTGGGGTTGCGACCACAACGGTGATGTGGCTGGTGCGCTTCAGGATGCGGAAACCGCGGCCCTGTGCACGTGGCATCATTCGCTTCAGGGTGGTGCCCTCGTCAACGTATGCTGCCGAAACGACCAGGTCGTCTTCGTCGAACAGCAGGTTGGCCGAGTCAGCCTTTACCTTGGCGTTGGCGATTGCCGAGTGAACCAGCTTGTAAACCGGCTCGCTTGCTGCCTGTGGAGCAAACTTCAGGATTGCAAGGGCCTCGGTGGCCTGCTTGCCGCGAATCAAGTTGACGACGCGACGAGCCTTCTGTGGAGTGACGCGGATGTGTCGTACTTTAGCGACTGCTTCCATTGTCTTTACCTTTCGTCTCTCAGGCGCCGCTTACTTGCGGCGACCCTTCTTGTCGTCCTTCACGTGACCACGGAAGGTGCGGGTAGGTGCGAATTCGCCGAGCTTGTGACCAACCATGGTCTCGGTGACGAAAACTGGGACGTGCTTGCGACCGTCGTGCACTGCGATGGTGTGGCCCAGCATGGCTGGAACGATCATCGAGCGGCGCGACCAGGTCTTGATCACGTTCTTGGTGTTGGCCTCGTTCTGCTTGCGCACCTTAACGATCAGGTGCTCGTCGACGAAGGGGCCCTTCTTTAGACTGCGTGGCATAAGTTCAGACTCCTATTAACGGTTCTTGCCATTTGGACGACGACGGACAATGAGCTTGTCGCTAGGCAGGTTTGGCTTGCGGGTACGACCCTCAGGCTGACCCCATGGGGTGACTGGGTGACGACCACCAGAGGTCTTACCTTCACCACCACCGTGTGGGTGGTCAACCGGGTTCATGGCGACACCACGGACGGTCGGGCGAACGCCCTTCCAGCGCATGCGGCCGGCCTTACCCCAGTTGATGTTCGACTGCTCGGCGTTGCCGACTTCGCCGACGGTTGCACGGCAGCGAGCGTCGACATTGCGGATTTCGCCCGATGGCAGACGCAGCTGGGCGTATGGGCCATCCTTGGCAACGAGGCGAACGCCGGCACCTGCCGAGCGGGCTAGCTTAGCGCCGCCGCCTGGCTTTAGCTCGATTGCGTGAACCACGGTACCAACAGGGATGTTGCGCAGCGGTAGGGCGTTGCCCGGCTTGATGTCAGCCGATGGGCCCTGCTCGATGCGGTCGCCCTGCTTGAGCTTGTTCGGAGCAATGATGTAGCGCTTCTCGCCATCCGCGTAGTGCAGAAGGGCGATGCGAGCGGTGCGGTTCGGGTCGTACTCGATGTGAGCAACGGTGGCCGGAACGCCATCCTTGTCGTGACGACGGAAGTCGATAACGCGGTACTGACGCTTGTGACCGCCACCGATGTGGCGAGTGGTCACGCGGCCAGCGCTGTTGCGACCACCGGTCTTGTGCAGTGGACGAAGCAGCGACTTCTCTGGAGTCGAGCGGGTGATCTCAGCGAAGTCT
>CANGNR010000006.1 GCA_947455385.1 Microbacteriaceae bacterium | reverse complement strand
TTAGAGCCGCTGCGGTAGACCAGGTTGCTACCTGGGCAGATCGCGCTGGAGCCCAGCTAGTTCGACCAAAGACAGAGGGCCAAGACCCCGCATCCGTTGCCTTCGAGGCCACCGAAATCGCGGTTCGAACCAACGCGGATGTGCTAATCGTCGACACCGCGGGCCGCCTGCAAAACAAGGCAGGCCTCATGGATGAGCTGGCCAAGATTCGACGTGTCGTCGAGAAGCAGGCCAAGATCGCCGAGGTGCTGCTGGTCATCGACGCAACCACCGGCCAGAACGGCTTGCAGCAGGCCAAGGCGTTCAGCGAGGTGGCCAATGTTACGGGCGTAGTGCTGACCAAACTCGATGGCACGGCCAAGGGCGGCATCGTCTATTCGATTCAGCGCGAAATCGGCATTCCGGTGAAGCTCGTGGGCGTTGGCGAGCAGATCAAAGACTTCGCGTTCTTCGACGCCGGCGAGTTCGCCCGCGGGCTCGTTGGGTAGTCTTAAGCCACAAACTTCAGGAGCATAAAGCTTGTTCGGAAACCTATCTGATCGTCTCGCGCAGACATTCAAAAACCTGCGCACGAAGGGCAAACTAAGCCCAGCAGACATCGACGCAACCCTGCGCGAAATCCGTCGCGCCCTGCTCGAGGCAGACGTTGCGCTCGACGTGGTCAAAGACTTCGTCACCGCGATTCGCGACCGCGCCCTCTCTGACGAGGTATCGAAAGCGCTCAACCCTGCCCAGCAGGTCGTTCAGATCGTCAACGAAGAACTCGTCAAGATTCTCGGTGGCCAGCAGCGCAAGCTTGCCTTCGCCAAGAACCCGCCAACCGTCATCATGCTCGCCGGTCTGCAGGGTTCGGGAAAGACCACGCTTGCGGGCAAGCTATCGAAGTGGCTCAAAGACCAGGGCCAGACCCCGCTTCTGGTGGCAGCCGACCTTCAGCGCCCGAACGCCGTTAACCAACTGCAGGTGGTTGGCGACCGCGTCGGCGTCTCGGTGTTCGCACCCGAGCCTGGCAACGGCGTTGGCAATCCGGTAAAGGTCGCCAAAGACGCCATCAAGCACGCGACCTCGAAGCAGTTCAGCGTCGTCATCGTCGACACCGCCGGCCGCCTCGGCATCGACGAAGAACTCATGCAGCAGGCCCGCGACATTCGCAACGCGGTTGACCCTGACGAGGTTCTCTTCGTAATCGACTCGATGATCGGTCAAGACGCGGTCAACGTGGCCAAGGCATTCGAGGATGGCGTAGGCATCACCGGTGTCGTGCTCACCAAGCTCGACGGCGACGCCCGCGGTGGTGCGGCACTCTCGGTCGCATCCGTGACGGGCAAGCCAATCATCTTCTCGTCATCCGGCGAGGCCATGGATGCGTTCGAGCCGTTCTATCCAGACCGAATGGCAAGCCGAATTCTCGACATGGGCGACGTTCTCACCCTGATCGAACAGACTCAGCGTCAGTTCGACGAGGCCGAGGCCAAGGCGATGGCCGAGAAGATCGCCACCGACTCGTTCACCCTCGAAGATTTCTTGCAGCAGATGCAGCAGCTGCGCAAGATGGGCAACCTCAAGAGCATGCTCGCTCTGATGCCAGGTGCCGGCCAGATGCGTCAGCAACTCGAAAACTTCGACGAGCGCGAGATCGACCGCACCGAGGCAATCATCCGCTCGATGACGCCATCCGAGCGCAAGGCACCAAGGATTCTCAACGGATCGCGCCGCCTGCGCATCGCCAAGGGTTCTGGTGTGACCGTGACCGAGGTCAACTCGCTGGTCAACCGCTTCGAGCAGGCCGCCAAGATGATGAAGGGCGTCGCCAAGGGCAACATGCCGCAGATGCCTGGCATGCCGGCAATGCCTGGGATGGGCAGCTTCGGTGCATCCAAGTCGAAAAAGAAAGACAAGGGCAAGAAGGGCTCAAAATCGGGCAACCCGGCAAAGCGGGCGGCCGAAGAGGCAGCGCGACTCGCGGGCCGTCAGCCTGGCGAGCAGTCCTCTGGCGGAAACGCCTTCGGACTCTAGCGAAAACTAGCAACCTCGGCCGAAATCTGGCAGAATGGAGAGGTTGCTAAGACTGACCCTCTAACCAGTCCCACAGCAAACCCCATGATTTTCTACCGGGTGTGCACCCCACGCTCACGGTTGAAGTTCGACCCAATACAAACACAGGAGCATTGTGGCCGTAAAAATCCGCCTGAAGCGTCTCGGCAAAGTCCGCGCGCCTCACTACCGCATCGTCGTTGCCGACTCGCGCACCAAGCGCGATGGTCGAGTGATCGAAGAGATCGGTCGTTACATCCCAACTCAGAACCCATCGCTCATTGAGGTCAACTCCGAGCGCGCTCAGTACTGGATCGGCGTTGGCGCACAGCCAACCGAGCAGGTTCTTGCGCTGCTCAAGCTGACCGGTGACTACCAGACCGCCAAGGGCGAGAAGAACGTCAAGAGCCAGGTTCAGGTTGCTGCCCCGAAGGAAGCCTTCGTTGTTGACAGCGCCAAGAAGACCGTTTTGAAGCCAAAGGTTGAGGTCGTCGTCAAGGCAGCCGAGCCTGAGGTTGTCGAGGCTCCAGCAGCAGTTGAAGAGGCTCCAGCAGCCGAAGAGACCGCAGTTGTCGAGACCGAAGCCGTAGCCGAAGAGGCACCAGCAGCAGAAGCAGCAGTTGAGGCAGAAGCCCCGGCAGCAGAAGCAGCTGAAGAAGCACCAGTCGAAGCAGCAGCCGAAGAGGCTCCAGCTGCCGAGGCTGAGGCTCCAGCAGAAGAGGCCTAAACAAGTGCTAGCCGCTGCGCTCGAACACCTAGTCAAAGGCATCGTCGATCATCCAGACGATGCATCTGTTGTTGCACGCTCGACCAATCGAGGTGACCTTCTTGAGGTTCACGTGCACCCAGAAGACCTAGGTCGTGTAATCGGGCGCAGCGGACGCACCGCCAAGGCTCTTCGCACAATCGTCAACGCCCTTGCCGACGGCAAGAAGGTTCGCGTTGACGTTGTTGATACAGATTTCTAAGCAGACCGAGCTCCGCGTCGGTCGTTTGCTCAAAGCACACGGCCTAAAAGGCGCAATCAAGCTAGAGCTCTACACCGATTCTCCGAATGAGCGTTTTACGCCCGGAACGGTGCTCAAACTTCAGGTTCCCGACACTTCACCGTGGTTCGGCAAGACCGTAACCGTCAAAGAACTGCGCTGGTACAACCAGGCTCCCGTGATTTTTCTCGAGGATGTCGACGACCGCGACGCGGCCGAGACTCTCATCCGTGCGATTCTGCTGATTAACGCGGATGTTGACACCCTGCCAGCGGAACCAGACGCGTGGTACGACCACCAGCTCGTAGGCCTCGCGGTAGTGCGCGATGGCGTGGTAGTTGGCAAGGTTGCCCGCGTCGACCACATGCCGGCCCAAGACCTGCTCGCGGTGAACACCCTAAACGGCGAGGTTCTCGTGCCGTTCGTTAAGGCCATCGTTCCCGTCGTCGATATTGCGTCAGGCCGCGTAGAAGTGACCCCACCGAACGGGCTCTTCGAAGAAATCGCCGAGGCGGCCGAATAGCCATGCGCATCGATGCGATCTCGATCTTTCCGAGTTATTTCGATGCCCTAGAGCTTTCGTTGCTCGGCAAGGCTCGCGAAAAGTCGCTGCTAGAGGTCAACGTGCACGACCTGCGCGACTTCACCCACGACAAACACAAGACCGTCGATGACTCGCCTTACGGCGGCGGCGCAGGCATGCTCATGAAGCCAGAACCATGGGGCGAGGCCCTCGATGCGATTCTGCCGGCCGACGGTTCGGCGACGGTCATCTTCACTTCGCCCGCGGGAGAGGTATTCAAGCAAGCCACCGCGCAAGAACTCTCTTCGGCGAACCACCTGGTCTTTGCCTGCGGGCGCTACGAGGGCATCGATCAACGCGTTGTCGATTACGCATCGACGGTCGCGAACGTGCGTCTAATCAGCCTCGGCGACTACGTGCTCAACGGGGGAGAGGTCGCGGCAATTGCCATGATTGAGGCGATTGCGCGTCTGATTCCTGGCGTAATCGGCAACGCCGACAGCCTCGCCGAAGAGTCGCACAACGACGGCTTGCTCGAATACCCGAGCTACACCAAGCCGGCATCCTGGCGCGGTTTGGATGTGCCCGAGGTGCTGCTCAGCGGAAACCACGCGGCAATCGGCAAATGGCGGCACGAACAACAGGTCGAACGCACCAAAAACGTGCGGCCAGACTTGCTCGAAGGCTAGCCGTCTGGCAGAATAAAGAGGTTGCTCGATTCATCGTGCTCTGCCGCAGGGGAGCCTTCGAGACCATCCGAAATAACAGAACCCCGTTTTTGACCTGCGCGCAGAAACAGAGAGTGATACAAAAATGCACATCCTCGACTCAGTCGATGCAGCGAGCCTCAAGGCCGACATCCCGCAGTTTCGCGTTGGAGACAACGTAAAGGTTCACGTAAACATCATCGAAGGTAACCGCAGCCGTATTCAGGTTTTCCAGGGCGTCGTCATTCGTCGTTCGGGCGAGAGCGTTCGCGAGACCTTCACCGTGCGCAAGGTTTCGTTTCAGGTAGGCGTCGAGCGTACCTTCCCAGTGCACTCCCCAGTCATCGACAGGATCGAGGTCGTCACCCGCGGTGACGTTCGTCGTGCCAAGCTTTACTACCTCCGCGACCTGCGCGGCAAGAAGGCCAAGATTCGCGAGAAGCGCGACAACGCATAGTCGCTGCCGAGCCAAAGCCATAGGTCATGACAGAGTTCGGCCCGGAATACGAGCCGTCAGAGTTTAAAGAACCAGTACTAGTGCGTCTTCGCAAAGGTTTTCGCAAGGCAAAACGCAATCCGCTGATTGCTTTTGTTCTCGATGTCTTTTCGATTGTCGCGGTAGCGCTGGTTCTTTCTCTGTTAATCAAGACTTTTTTGCTTCGCTCGTTCTTCATTCCGTCGGGTTCGATGGAAGACACTCTGCAGATCAGCGACCGCATCGTGGTCAACGAGCTCGTGCCTAACGTTGTCCCGGTCAACCGTGGCGATGTAATCGTGTTTCGCGATCCGGGTCAGTGGCTCGGCGCCGAGAGCGTTCCGGCGGCTAACACCCCCTGGTATGAGTGGGCGCTTTCGCTGTTCGGTTTTGCGGCGCCAGACAGCAACCAGCACCTCATCAAGCGAGTCATCGGGCTACCGGGCGATACCGTCAAGTGTTGCGACCCTAAGGGTCGAATCATGATCAACGGCGTCGCCATCACCGAGCCCTACGTTGCCAAAAACAACAAGCCATCAGAGAAAAAATTCACCATCACCCTCGGGCCAAACAAGTACTGGATGATGGGCGACAACCGTGGCAACAGCGCCGACTCTCGTTTTCACATGGACCTGCCGTCAAAGGGTCAGGTCGACAAGTCGTTCATCGTCGGACGCGCGTTTCTAATCAGCTGGCCATTCAGTCAGTTTGGCTGGCTAGACAATTACCCGAATGTCTTCAAAAACGTACCCAACCCTAAGTCTTGAGACTGACTTAGTCGCCGCCGGTTCACGCTTTGTGATCGGCATCGACGAGGTTGGGCGCGGCGCGATTGCCGGGCCGGTGGCCGTTGGGGCAGCCCTCATCGATAGCAAGGATGCCCGCTGGGCCATGCCCTGGCCAACAAAATTGCGGGACTCAAAACTGCTCGCAGAACCCGTGCGCGAAGAGCTCTACCAGCCCGTTCAAGAATGGCTCGTGGGTTCTTCCGTGGGCACGGTTTCTGCTGTCGAGATCGATCGAGTCGGCATAGTTGAGGCACTCGCGCGCGCTGCGGGAGCCGCGTTGTCTAGCCTGCTCGAGGACCAAGACTTGCGTGGTGAGATTGCGCGCGATGGCGCGATTGTGCTCCTGGATGGCTCGCACAACTGGCTAGGCGCGAGGGCTCAGGGCCTGGCCGTGGTGACCAGGGTAAAGGCCGACCGCGACTGCGTTGTGGTCTCGGCGGCATCCGTGCTCGCCAAGGTGGAGCGCGATCGCTTCATGATTGAGGCGCACGAGGCGCACCCGCATTTTGACTGGGATGGCAACAAGGGATACGCGTCCGAGGGACACATCGCAGCGCTCAAGCAGCACGGGCCTGTGGAACTTCACAGGCACACCTGGTTGACCAAGATTTTGGCCGAAGAACAGCAACTGCCGCTGGCATAGGATTAACCCGATGGATGAGAACGAATTCGACGACTTCGACCGCGAGGCCGAACTAGCGCTTTATCGCGAGTACCGAGACGTTGTGGCGACCTTCAAGTACGTGGTCGAGACTGAGAGACGCCTCTACCTGGCCAACGAGGTCAACCTTCAGCGAATCGATGCCGGGGCCGACTTCTACTTCGAGCTTCAGATGCAGGACGTCTGGGTTTGGGACGTGTATCGCACCGATCGTTTCGTAAAGTCGGTCAAGGTGTTGAGCTTCAAAGATGTGAACGTCGAAGAACTCACCGGCAAGGCGTTCGATCTGCCGCGCGAGTTCGCAGTCGGCGACTAACCGGCACTTATCCACATTTCTCGGCATTCTAGGATGCCCCTTCGCCGCTGACGGCATCCTGTGTGGATGCACGAACTCGCAAAACTCGGCTCGCTCGGCGAAGACCTCGCACTCAGGCATCTAAAAACCCTCGGCTTCGACCTGGTTGAACGCAACTTTCGCTCGCGACGGGGTGAAATCGACCTCATAGTCTCAAAGAATCGTGCGATTTACTTCGTCGAGGTCAAGACCAGGCGCGGCGGCAAGACTGGCCATCCCTTTGAGGCCATAACCAAGACCAAGATGGCAGCAATCCGTTCGACTGCGGTTGAATGGCTGGCTCTGCGCCGGGTGAATGCCATTTCGGTCAGTTTTTCTGCGGTCTCAGTGCTGATTCCGAGCAGGCATGGAGATTCTCCACTATTCGAATTTCTCGAGAACGTCTTCTGATGGCGGTCGCAAGGTCGCACGCCGTCGCCCTATTCGGGCTGGCGGGCACGTTGATCGATGTCGAGGTCGATATTTCTAGCAACCTTCCTAACTTCGTTTTGGTCGGGTTGCCAGACGCTTCGCTCGCCGAGTCGGTTTCGCGCATCCGGGCAGCCTGCGCAAACTCGGGAGTTGGTCTGCCCGCAAGGCGGATCACGGTGAACCTCTCGCCCGCTTCTGTGCCCAAGCAGGGCAGTGGGTTCGATCTGGCGATAGCGGCGGCCATTCTTGCGGCCCAAGACCTAATCTCTCGGCCGCTACTTGACGGCGTGGTGTTCCTCGGCGAACTTGCCCTTGATGGCACCGTCCGGCCGGTTCCGGGAGCACTGGCAACGGCTCTTGCCGCCAGCCGGCTGGGCTTTGAGCGCATCGTGGTTGCACCTGAGAATGCCGCAGAGGCTGCGCTCGTTAGCGGCATCCGTGTAGTCAGAATTAGAAAGCTTTCGCAGCTGGTAGAGGGCTCGGCAGGGGCGCTCGACTCGACTCAATCAGGCGAACCGCGGTTCGAGCTGTCTGAAGTAGCTGCTGAGGATGCTAAATCGGCGCAGGAGCCAGATCTCGCCGACGTCGTTGGGCAACCCGATGCGATTCGGGCGCTTGAGGTCGCGGCTGCGGGCGGGCATCACATGCTGCTCGTTGGCCCGCCCGGAGCGGGCAAGACCCTGTTGGCAGAAAGGCTGCCCAGCATTCTGCCTGCGCTCACGCCCGATCAGGCCATAGAAACCCTCGCTATTCGCTCTCTCCGCGAGCACGGCAGAAGCAGCGGCTTAAGTTTTACGGCGCCATTCGAGGCACCGCATCACGGGGTGTCTCAGTCTGCCCTGATCGGCGGCGGTTCTGGCATTCCTCGACCGGGTTTGGCGTCGTTGGCTCACAACGGCGTTCTGTTTTTAGATGAAGCCCCGGAGTTTTCGGCGAGCGTGCTCGACTCGCTCAGACAGCCGCTCGAGTCTGGTGAGCTGGTGATTTCAAGGTCCCTGGGAACCGCAACTTATCCGGCCCGGTTCCAGCTCATTTTGGCGGCAAACCCATGCGCGTGCGGTCAGTCGGAGGCGTCGGGCAAAAACTGCCAGTGCACCCATCTTCAGAAGCAGCGATACCTTGGTCGGCTCAGTGGCCCGCTGCTCGACCGAATCGACATTCGATTCAGGGTTGCGCGAGTGAAGGTCACCGCCAACGCGGTGGGCAACCAGACCTCGGCCGATGTTCGGGCACGAGTTGCCGAGGCTCGAGCTCGCGCTTCTCAACGGCTTACTAGCACGCCGTGGTCGCTCAACTCAAGGGTACCCGGCGTATATCTGCGCAAACACCTGAAACCCGGCAAGGATGCCACTCGGCACCTCGACTCGGCCCTTGCCGCCGGCCGTCTGAGCATGCGAGGTTATGACCGATGTCTGCGTCTGGCCTGGACCATCGCCGACCTTGCCGGCAAGCACAGCCCAAGCGCCGATGAGATCGCCATGGCCTCGATTCTGCGGAGCAACGATGCCGGCATCTAGACACGAACGCGAAGTCTTGGCGAGGCTCATCGAGCCAGGCGACGAAGCAGCTGGCTATCTCATCGACTCGCTCGGCGCGGTCGAGTCATTGGCCCTTATCGAACAGGCCTCGCCGCGAGATTTGATGCGCGAGCTTGCGGGGGCTGAATCGATCGACCAGGGTCTTTCAAGATTCGGAAACCTCGAGACGATGCTCGCCGAGTGTCTGCAACGCTGGAGACCTAGGCTGTCTTTGGCCAAACAACTCTCGGGAATGCGTTCATCGAACGGCTACAAGTACTCGCTCATTACAGTCGAAGACGACGCCTGGCCGACACAGCTCGACGATCTGGGTTGGGCCGCGCCACCGGCACTGTGGCTGCGTGGCAACAACCGTGCTTTCGAAGAATTGCATGGCTGGGTCGCCATAGTCGGAACCCGTGCAGCCACGCCGTATGGGGCGAGTGTGACCCAGGAGCTTGTGCGCGGGCTCGAGGATGCTGAAGTGGGCGTCGTTTCTGGGGGAGCATATGGAATTGACACTCTCGCCCATGCGGCGGCTCTCGAGTTTGGTGTCGCAACCGCGGCTGTCATGGCCGGAGGAATAGACCGTCCGTATCCTCTCGGCAATCGCGACCTGCTAGACCGAGTCGCCGCTGCCGGAGTGATACTCAGCGAAGTGCCACCTGGCACGGCTCCGACCAAGTGGCGGTTTCTGCAACGCAACAGGCTCATCGCCGCGCTCTCTGCCTGCACGATAGTGGTCGAGGCCGGCTGGCGGTCGGGGTCGATAAACACGGCGAATCATGCCGAGCAGTTGGGTAGACCAATCGGGGCCATTCCCGGCTCGGTTCTCGAAGCATCCTCGGCAGGCAGCAACCGACTGATTGCCTCGGGGCAGGCCCAACTCGTGACCGACGCCGCCGAGGTTCTGGCTCTTGCAGGCATCAGCGTGGGCGGAGCAGAGGCTGCTACCAGCGGGCAGCAGGTGCTCTTTGAGTCGGGCGGTGGGCCGCTCGAAACGCGAGCCCTAGACGCCCTAACCACTCGGGCGGTGGGCCTCTTGACGGTGGCGTCAAGTGCCGGGCTTACCTCGGCCGAGGCGGCCATCGCCCTGGCCAACCTGCAACTCGCTGGAGCCGCGGTTGAGTCAAATGGGCGTTGGCGCAAGGTAGAAAGTAGCCTTTAGATATGACTTCGGGCCAGGCTGAGCGCGCAAACGAGCATCTGCTCGCCTGGCGCCAGCATCTGGCCGACGGTCGGGGTTTCTCGAGCAACACAGTCAAGGCCTACGTGGCCGACGTCACAGATCTTTTGGAATATGCGGCGACTCTAGGTTTCAGCTCGATCTCAGATTTGAACCTCGACACACTTCGCCAGTGGCTGTTTCAGTTGAGCGAGGGCGGCCTCGAGAAGTCATCGCTGGCCAGAAAAAGCGCATCGGCCCGATCTTTCACGGCATGGCTACTAAAGTCGGGCCTGATTGAGACCGACCCAGGGCTGAGGTTGCGCATTCCAAAGTCGAGTCGAACGTTGCCAAAGGTCGTTTCACGAGAAAGCCTTGCCGAGATTTTTGCTCGACTGGGCGAAGCCGCAGCCGAGAACGAGCCCGAGAGGCTGCGCGACCTGCTTGCCGTCGAGCTGCTGTACGCGGGCGGCATCCGCGTTTCAGAGCTGGCGGGGCTCAACGTTGGTGACCTAGACCCCTCGAGAAACTTGATGACCGTGCTCGGCAAGGGCGCAAAGCAGCGGGCCGTGCCATACGGGCAGCCGGCTGCCGATGCGCTCGAACGATGGCTACAGCGCGGCCGGCCGGCGCTCGCCGCAAACTCGGCAGCCGGCGAGCAGTCGTTGCTGCTCAGTTCCAGAGGCCGGCGCATAGGCGTTCGGCAGATCTATGAGCTGGTGGCCGGCCTTATCGCAGCAACGCCATCGGGCAAGGGCGGCCCGCACGCCCTGCGCCACTCTGCGGCAACCCACCTGCTAGACGGCGGAGCAGACCTCCGCGCCGTGCAGGAGCTGCTTGGCCACTCGAGCCTGAGCACTACGCAGATCTACACCCACGTGTCTATCGAGCGACTCAAACAGGGCTACCAAAACGCCCACCCCCGTGCCTAGCCATTCGGCCCTAACCGAGAAGGCGAGAGGTCACCTAGCAACGCCTCGATGCTGAAGTATCCAGCCGAGTTTCGAATCCCCAAATGCGCGCAAAGCGTTGGCGCGCAGTGGCTTGTATACCCGACGCTTCCACACACCCGAGCAAACGGCTTGCCGCCGATTACGTCGTCTCCTCGGCCGAGTTTCGAACAAGCCGGCTCGGCCTCGAAAACCAGCCCCGAAAACGAAGTCAGCGAAATGGTTCGACGTGTGCCTACCCAGCCGACCCAGCTGATTCGGCCAGAAAACGGCGCGAAAATCGCCTTGCCTGAGCGAGCCGCTACATCCACCCCTCGGTGCCCCGAGCCATAGTCGGTTAGAGGCTGCATAAACGGATGGATAACCTGCCAGGGCGTCACCGGTCTGACAACGCGCGCCACCGCGTTGGCCCGCTCAACCCCTGGGCCAAAACTCAACATTGAAACAGAAAGGCCCAGAGCCAGACAGACCGCCTGCAGATACCTGTTGTTCATGCCCTAAGCATCGTTGCAAGGCCGCCAAACTCTCGGCGCGCAAGCACAATTTGTGGGCAAAGATTTTCACCTCGGGGGATAACCATTTGAGCCAGAACTGGTATGCTTTGAGAAGCGATATTCATCGCGACAACCCTCTCGAAACCTAGGTTTCGCTGCGGCGCGTCGAGGATATCGACTTCGCGTGTCGAACAAAATCGTCAGCAACTCAGTCCGAGAGAAATCCCGGCTGCGGCGATTCGGCACCAGGTGTGACGAGCAACCGCTCGAAACAGTTAACTGAGTGGCGCATTATTGCGCCGAAAGGAAGTACTGCCATGGCAGTAGTAACCGTGCGCCAGCTGCTCGACAGCGGCGTTCACTTCGGTCACCAGACCCGCCGTTGGAACCCCAAGATGAAGCGTTACATCTTGACCGACCGCTCGGGCATCTACATCATCGACCTTCAGAAGTCGATCACCCACATCGACAAGGCATACGAGTTCGTCAAGGACATCGTTGCCAAGGGTGGAACCATTCTTTTCGTTGGCACCAAGAAGCAGGCTCAAGAGGCAATCGCCGAGCAGGCTCAGCGCGTTGGCCAGCCATACATCAACCAGCGTTGGTTGGGTGGTCTTCTGACCAACTTCAACACCGTGCAGAAGCGTCTCGCACGCCTCAAGGAACTCGAAGTGATGGACTTCACTGACGCCGCTAAGAGCGGTCTCACCAAGAAGGAACTCCTCATCCTGAGCCGCGAGAAGGAGAAGCTAGAGAAGTCGCTTGGCGGTATCCGCAACGTGACCCGCACGCCTTCGGCAATCTGGGTTGTTGACACCAACAAGGAACACCTCGCAATCACCGAGGCCAAGAAGCTGGGCATCCCAGTAATCGGCATCCTCGACACCAACTGCGACCCGGATGAGGTCACCATTGGTATCCCAGGCAACGACGACGCAATCCGCTCGGTTGCACTGCTCACCCGTGTTATCGCGGATGCAGTTGCCGAGGGCTTGATCGCCAAGCACTCGAAGCCAGAGGCCGAAGAAGAGCCACTGGCCGAGTGGGAGCGCGAACTTCTCGAGGCCGGCCAGGCCGAGGCAGCAGCAGCTGCTCCAGCAGAGGCAGTAGTCGAGACCCCAGCAGAAACCCCAGTCGAGGCTCCAGCAGCCGAGGCAGCAGCAGAAAAGGAAGCTGAGTAATGGCTAACTACACCGCAGCAGACGTAAAGGCCCTGCGCGAGCGCAGCGGCGCCGGCATGATGGACTGCAAGAACGCACTCGACGAGGCCGACGGCAACGTTGACAAGGCGCTCGAGGTTCTTCGCCTCAAGGGTCTGAAGGGCGTCACCAAGCGCGAGGGTCGCACCACCAGCAACGGTCTGGTTGTAGCCCGCGTCAACGGTGGCACCGGCTACCTTGTCGAGCTCGCTTGCGAGACCGACTTCGTTGCAAAGGCAGACAAGTTCGTTGCACTGGCTGAGTCGATCGCTGACGCAATCGTCGCCGCAGGCGCAACCGACCTCGACTCGGCTCTCGCAGCCGACCTCGGTGGCAAGAGCGTTGCCGACGCAATCAACGACGAGGCCGCCATCATCGGCGAGAAGGTTGAACTTCGCCGCCTCGCAGTTGTTGCCGACGCAGCAGTTGACGCTTACCTGCACCGCACCAGCAAGGACCTACCGCCACAGGTTGGTGTCTTGGTTGCTTACTCGGGCGCAGACGCAGAGACCGCTCACGATGTTGCAGTGCACATCGCGGCATTCTCGCCAAGCGTTCTGAACCGTGACGACGTCGACCCAGCAACCGTTGAGACCGAACGTCGCATCGCTGAAGAGACCGCTCGCAACGAGGGCAAGCCAGAGGCAGCCCTGCCAAAGATCGTTGAAGGCCGCGTAAACGGCTTCTTCAAAGAGAACGTTCTTCTTGAGCAGGACTTCGCCAAGGACAACAAGCAGTCGGTCGGCAAGGTGCTCGACAACGCTGGCGTCAAGGTTTCGGCCTTCGTGCGCTTCCGCGTCGGCGCCTAGTCGCCAAACCAGCCACACAAACAGGCTAGTTTCACGAAAAGGCTCGGTCAGAAGACCGGGCCTTTTCGTCTGCCCGCCTAGGATAGTTCTAGAGTTTTACGCCCACAGGAGGATGTCATGGCAAGCAAGCGCCGAGTACTTTTGAAGCTCTCTGGTGAGGCTTTCGGCGGTGGGCAGATCGGCGTAAACCCCGACGTAGTCGCCGCGATGGCTCGCGAAATCGCCGAGGGTGCAAAGCACGCCGAGGTTGCAATCGTCGTCGGTGGCGGCAACTTCTTTAGGGGTGCAGAGCTCAGCCAGCGCGGCATGGAGCGCTCTCGCGCCGACTACATGGGCATGTTGGGCACCGTGATGAACGCCCTTGCTCTGCAAGACTTTCTCGAGCAGGCCGGTCAGCCAACCCGCGTTCAGTCGGCAATCACCATGGCCCAGGTCACCGAGCCGTACATTCCGCTTCGTGCGATTCGCCACCTCGAGCTCGGTCGCGTCGTAATCTTCGGCGCCGGCGCCGGCATGCCGTACTTCTCGACCGACACCGTTGCAGCCCAGCGCGCGCTCGAGATCAAGGCCGAAGAAGTTCTCGTTGCAAAGAACGGAGTGGATGGCGTCTACACCGCCGACCCGAAGAAGGATCCATCCGCGATTCGTCTCGACCACATTTCATACCAGGATGCGCTCGTGCGCGGCCTCAAGGTCGTTGACGCCACAGCGTTCAGCCTCTGCATGGACAACGGCATGCCGATGCGCGTCTTTGGCATGCAGGGCGAGCACAACATCACCAACGCGATTCTTGGCGACAAAATCGGAACCCTGGTCACCGCCTAAGCGGTCAAAAGACTCGAACACAAGGAGAAACAAAGATGATTACCGAAGTTCTGGCCACGGCCACCGAAAAGATGAGCAAGGCCGTCGAGTCGGCCAAGGATGACTTCGCAACCGTTCGCACCGGACGTGCCAACCCGGCGCTGTTTCAGAAGATCAACGTCGACTACTACGGCACGCCGACCCCGCTTGCTCAGCTTGCCTCGCTGCAGAACCCAGAGGCTCGCACCATCGTCATAACGCCCTATGACAAGAGCGCACTCGGAGCCATCGAAAAGGCCATTCGCGACATGCCAAACCTCGGTGCCAACCCAACCAACGACGGCAACCTGGTGCGCGTAAGCCTGCCAGAGCTAACCGAAGACCGTCGCAAAGAGTACGTTAAGATCGTTCGCAACAAGGCCGAGGATGCCCGCGTCGCAGTGCGCAACATCCGCCGCAAGGGCAACGACGACCTTGCCGCGATCAAGAAGGATTCGCTGGCCGGCGACGACGACATCGCTCGCGCCGAAAAAGAACTCGACGCACTCACCAAGACCCACGTGGATGCCATCGACGAGGCCCTGAAGCGCAAAGAAGTTGAGCTGCTAGAGGTCTAAATGTCTGAGGCACAGGTCGATAGCGGGGGTCGCAGCCTCTCCAAGTCCGTGATTTACGGGCTTCTCATGGGCGGCGGATTTCTGCTCTCTGTGCTCTGGATCAAAGAGCTCTTCATTCCGGTTGCCGGGGTGGCCGCTGCGGCCGGCGCGTGGGAACTAGCGACCGCCATTCGCACCAAGGGCTGGTACGTTCCGCACATCCCAGTTTTGTTTGGTGGCCTCGCGATCATGCCTGTCACCTACTGGTTCGGTTCGAAGGGCCAGTGGTTGGCGGCGCTGGTGACCATCACCGCTTCGATTATTTGGCGGCTCGGCCACATCTTCTTCGAAAAGCGTGCGGGTGAGACTTTCACCGCCAAACAGGTGTTCAGAGACATCTCGGCGGCCGCGTTCGTGATCATTTACCTTCCGCTCACCTGCTCGTTCATCGTGCTCTTGCTGAGCCTTCAAACGGATGGGCTCGGAACAGCGATCAACGGCGGCTACTGGGTCGTCACCTCGATTACCACCGTTGCCCTCATCGACACGACCGGATACCTCGTTGGTCGCAAGTGGGGGCGCACCCCGTTTGCCCCAAGGGTTAGCCCAAAGAAGACCTGGGAGGGTTTTGCCGGGGCGGTCATCGTCGGTGGGTCGGCATCCGTGTTATTTAGCGTCGAACTGCTGCACCGAGGATGGCTCTTCGGGCTACTGCTCGCCAGCTGCCTGATGTTCACCTCAATCATGGGCGACCTCTCGGAGTCGCTGATTAAGCGCGACCTCGGCATCAAAGACATGAGTTCTTGGCTGCCGGGCCACGGCGGCGTGGTCGACCGGCTCGACTCGCACCTGCCATCGGCGATCATCGTCTATCTGCTGGCCACCCTGCCAATCGATTTGCCCTTCTAACCTGCGACAATAGAACCGTGAGTTTCGAATTCCCGCGCGTATCTGGTCGCACCCTCGGTTATGAACCGAGCGAAGTGGATGAGTTTGTCGAACGCGCCCGACAGGCCTATACCGAACCGGGCACCACGCTGGTTGACGCCGCCCGCCTGCGCTCGCAGGGGTTCAAGCTGGTTCGACGCGGATACTCTGTTTCGGCCGTTGACGGCGCCCTAGATCGCCTAGAGGACGTCTTTGTCGAGCGAGAGTTCTCGGCTCGTGTTGCGAACTTCGGCGAGTCTGATATGGCGAGCGAGGTTATTCGTCTGCAAAACCTGGTGCTCGGCCGAGCTGAACGCCCTCGTGGCCAAAAGTTCAAGCGCACAGCCTGGCCCCTTCGTGGATACAGCGTTCGCGCGGTAAATCGTCTTTGCGGCAAGATCGTCGACCACATCACGGCCGAGAAGCCCCTCGAAATCCCAGAGGTGCGCCGCGCAATTTTTATGCAGAGCCGTCGAGGCTACAACGAGAGCCAGGTCGACGCGTTTATTGATCGGGTGCTCGAGCTTCTCGAGTCGGAGCGTGCGCTAGGCCGATAGGTTTGGTGATTTGCTATGGGTAGATACTCGGCTCGCCGAATCTCACGGCGCGAACGAATGCGATTGCGCCTGGCCGCTGTCGCAGAGCAGCGCGGATGGGTCACGCCGGGTGCCGAAGACGCTCCTCGCGGCCGCTTTAGGGGCATCCCAGGTTTCGTCTTTGCCGCCGGTTTGGTGATGGTTTCGATCGTCGACCCGTACTCGGGATCCATGGCTAGTGCCGACACCAACCTCACGTTCGACCGCGATTCTGCCGACCCAACCCAGACCTATGGATACTACGGCACCCAGAACATCACATTTCAGCGCGGCGGATACAAGGTCACCACTGGCAGCGACGCCTCGGGCATCTTTGTGGCTGCGGCCGACATTCCTAGCCCCGGCACTGTTAAGGCCATCGCCTTCACGATGGTCAGCGAGCGCAAGTGGGGTGCCGACCAATACTCTTGTCTCGTTGCGCTTTGGACTCGTGAGTCAAACTGGCGTGTGAACGCCTACAACTCTGGTTCTGGTGCCTACGGTATTCCTCAGGCGCTTCCTGGTGCCAAGATGGCGAGTGCTGGGCCGGACTGGGCATCTAACCCTGCCACGCAGATCACCTGGGGCCTCGACTACATTCAGGGGCGCTACGGCACACCGTGTGGCGCATACGCACACTCAAACAAACTCGGATGGTACTGATGCCGCGAAGCAATAGACCGAAAAACGGCAAGGGTCGCCGCGAAGAGCCAGCCGAGCTTAATCTTGATGTGGCGCTGCGCGGGGTGAAGCACACCCTGGTTAAGCGCGGCGTCGAGTACACCGTGCAAACCAGCAGCGGTGCCAACGCCGAAGACGATAAGCAGTGGATCTGCCCTCACTGCAACATGGTGATCGTCAAGGGTGTGGTGCACATCGTTGCCTTCGACACCCACCGTGGTGTCGCCACCAGGCGCCACTTTCACAACGCCTGTTGGGCCTCTTGGCAGGGGAGCCTGCTTTGAGCGCCACAATCGAGATTCGCAGCAGCGTTGAGCTGCCGAGCGTGCGCGAGGCAATCACGCTCAAGACGAGCGATGGCCTCAACCTGGTCGGCGAACTGGCCATGCCGGTTGGCCGCCCGCCGGTTGCCACGTTGATTACGCTGCACCCTTTGCCGACGCACGGCGGCTTCATGGACTCACACCTTCTAAGAAAGGCGGCCAATCGGCTGCCCGAGATCGCCGACCTCGCGGTGCTCAGGTTCAACACGCGCGGCACCGAGTCGCCTCACGGCAAGAGCGACGGTGAGTTTGGTGACGGCATCACCGAGGCCGCAGACGTGCAGGCCGCCATCCACTTTGCAGTCTCGCGTGGCCTGCCCAACATTTGGTTAGTGGGCTGGTCTTTCGGCACAGAGCTGGCCATCAAGTATGGCTTCGACGCACCCATCGAGGGCGTGATCTTGCTCTCGCCTCCGCTTAGACGTGCCAAGGATGAAGATTTGGCCCGCTGGATTGGCAATCGGCGTCAGATGCTCGCGATCGTGCCCGAACACGACGATTACCTTCAGCCGGATGCAGCCGCAAAGCGCTTTGCGATGATTGCTCAGGCACGAGTGATAGGAGTCGATGACGCTAAGCACCTCTGGGTTGGCGAGATTGCCACGGCACGCGTGCTGAACGAGATTGTTCTTGCGGTGAATCCGGCGCGATACCCGCTGCCGACTACCTGGCAGCCTAACTAGCGAGCGTTTTGGCGGGGAATCCAGACCTGCTTGATGATGAGCATCACGGATGCTGCGACCGGAATAGCCACCAGCGCGCCTAGGACTCCAAGCAGAGTTCCGCCGGCCAGTGCGGCTACGACCACGACTGCACCCGGCACCGAAACGGCCTTGCGCATCACGCGTGGGCCGATCACATAGGCCTCGACTTGCATGTAAATAACGTAATAAATCGCCATGACCACTGCCGCAGTGGGAGAGTGGGTGAGTGCCACCAGGGTGACCAAGACGGCACCGCTGATCGAACCAACCAGGGGAATCAGCGCCAGCAAGAACTCAATGAACGCGAGAATCAGGGCGAACGGCACCTGCATGATGCTCATCACGATGAAGGCCAGCGCGCCGTTGAGTAGTGCGACAGAAACCTGGCCCATCACATAGCGGCCGATGGAGTCGAAGATCTCTTCTGCGATGGTTTTGAAAGAACCTCGGCGGCTTGTGGCGATCAGCGAATAGATCCAGTTCTTGAAACCGTCGAGCGAGGCCATAAAGAAGATAGTCAGAATGAAGATAACGGTCAGCCCACTGAAGCCATTGAGCAGTGAGAGACCAACCTGAACGACGCCGCCGGCCAGAGTCGGCCAGTTCTTGCTGTCTGCCAAGAATTTAGACGCGGTCTCGATTGAGCTGTGCAGGCTACCGCCGAGCTTGGTGTCGAGCGTCGTAACCCATCCTTGGTTCGAAAGGTCGGTCAGAATGCGTGGCGTCTGAGTTGCCAGGTGGCCGCCCTCGGCGATCAGCGGCGGGATGATGGCCGTGACGATGCCAGCCAGAACCAAGAGCAGGCCGCCAATTACCGCGAGCACGGCAATCTTGCGCTTGAGACCGCGCTGCACGAGCTTTGCCACCAGAGGTTCGAGGCCGAGGGCCAAGAAGAGCGCGGCAGCCACGTAGGTAATGACACCGGCGATGGTGGTGAGTGCGTTGCCGATTAGAAGAGCGGTGATAACGCCGAGCCCGCCCAGAATGCCGAGTTGAAATCCGTTAGTGATTTTGGTTCCGTTGCCCTGCATGGTTTGCCTATCCCTCGCTGGTCATTCGCTGAGCTCTACTGACAACGCTAGTGAGATTGTCGAGGTAACTCTGAATAGCGTCGCGCTCGCGTTCGAGATTGGCAACCTGCTCGGCGAGCTTCGCGGCCTTTTCGGCTGCCGCATCGTGCGAAGCGGCGATGATCGCGCGGGCCTCAGCCTCTGCCGCCACGATGATGGCGTCTGCCTTGGCCTTTGCCTCTTCGCGCGTGCGCTTGTTGATTGACTTGGCGGCAGCCTCGAGTGTCTCTGCCTCGAGTCGGGCGGTGTTGGCGCGCAGCATGGCGGTTCGAAGCTGCTCGTTGGCCTCATTGAGGTACTTCTGGGTCGCCGCAACTGCCTCTTGGTGCTTGGCTAGGTAGTCCTGTTCGGCCTCTGCCCGGCGGGCGGTGAGTTCGAGGTCTAAGTTGATGCGGGCATCCTCGGCAACCAGTCGAGCGGCAAGTTCTGGGTCGATCTCGCGAGCTAGCTCACGCTCAAGAATCATTCGACGTTCTGCTAGTTCTCGCTCAAAAGAGGTGCGGCGGGACTCGATTTCGCGCTTCGCTGTGGCGCGCATCTTGGCTACCTCGGTGCTGATGGCTCCGCGAATGGCGGCGGCCTCGCGAGTGGCCTCGTCAATCATGCCGGCTGCCTGGGCGCGCGATTGGTTTAGCAGGTCGTCGGCTTCGACTTTTGCTCCGGTGAGCAAACGCTCGCCTCGGCGCTGTGCCTCGGCCACGAGCGAGTCGTAGTAGCCCTTTGCTTCGCCGCGAATGTCTTCGGTCTCTGCCTCGAGGGCCTTCAGCTGGCGGGTCCGCTCATTCTGGGCATCCGCGATGATTCGTTTGGCTTGTTCTTCGGCGAGGCTCAAAATCTCGGCTGCGCTGGCGCCCACGGTTGCGTAGTTTGGGGCCGAAATCTTGCCCATCTGGGCGGTAACCTCGCCAACCTGGTTGCGGGCCTCGCGAACCTCGCTCGAGAGTTGGTTGTTCTGGGCGTTTAGCCTCAGAATCTCGCGTTCTAAGTCGCGAATGGCGTCTTGAACGGCTTCGCGCGCGTATCCTCGCATCACAATCGGGAAGTCGTTCTGCTCTGCCACAGGGACCTCTCTATGCGGGTTGGCTAGAATTGCCAGACAGCAGTTCTCGAGCCAAGTTTAGCCTGATTGGATATCCCATGCGCTTTTTGATCGCGACAGGGTTATTCGTCGTTTCGTTGGTTTTGCTGCTCGTCGGGCTCGGTCAGCGCACCATTTGGGCCGCCCCCGAAGAGAGTCACCTAACGCTTCGAAGCACCACTTCGGTGCCGTTCGTTCTTATTCCAAACCAAACCCTGTCTGCCCGCGACGGCGCGGTTTCGCTGACGATTGCGGCGCCCAGCAAGATCTTTGTGGCAACCGGCAGAACAAGCGACCTTGGGGCCTGGCTCGGCCGCGAAAAGCACACCATTCTCGAGGTCGACGCAAAGGCGAGCCGCCTCAGCGAAAAGCTCAGCGGATGGGCGACCAGCAAGGTCAACCCATCTGGTTCAGACCTGTGGCGAAGCGAGGTGCATGGCACTAAGTCGTTGACCATCTTCGTCTCGCGCGGCTCAGACAACGCGGTTCTAATTGCCTCGGATGGCGCCCATCGTGCTCCATCTGCCGTAGACATCGCCTGGCGAATAAACCGAGATGTGACACAGTCAACCGGGTTATTGATTGCCGGTGGAGTTCTGCTGATCGTAGCTTTCGTATTCAATTCGCTTGCGCTCGCCAAGAACCGCAAGACGCGCGGGCCAAGACGACGTATGCCGAAACCGCCACAGGGGCCGAAATACAAGGTAAAGCGCAACCGCAGCGCCGGGCCGGCTCGTGGGCGCTACCGCGCTAGGCGCGGTGGGCGAGCGCTCGGCTCAATAGTTGCTTCGAGCCTTGCCCTGGGCGCGCTCGCCGGCTGTGCACCGGCACAACCGACCACGAGCCCTAGCCCCAGCGCGTCTGCCGTGGTGCAGGCCACGCCAGCGGTCTCGGCAAAGCAGCTCGATCGCATTCTCGCGAACGTCGTCGCGGTCACCACCGCGGCCGACAGTCGCGAAGATAAGAAGACGCTCAAGATTCGTTTCGCTGGCCCGGCCCTGGCCTTGCGCGCGGTCAACTACAAGTTGCGCAAACTCTCAAGCCGCACGACCCCGAGCCCCGGCATTGCCGAGTCGCCGGTGACCTTCGTGCTGCCGCAGGCCACCACGTCCTGGCCTCGCACCGTGATGGTGGTCACCGAAGACAAGGCTTCCCATTCGCTCCCGCAGCTCCTGGTGCTCATTCAAAAGAGCCCGCGCGAGAACTTCAAGGTCTGGTACACGATTCCGCTGCTACCCGGCGCAAAGATTCCCGCCGTGCCTCTGGCCAGCGCTGGATCTATCTCGATTACCCCAGATTCGCTCTTTTTGAAGGTTAAGCCGGCGATTCTTGCTTTTGCGTTCGGCGACCTGATCAACAAGGGGGATTCGAGCCAGTTCGCATCCAAGTTTGCCGTCGGCAGCAACCCGTTCTTCACCCAGATGTCGCAGAACCAGGCTCAGGTCAAGGCATCGCTCAAGTCGGCGACGGCTCGATTCGAGCACTCTCTGGGCGATAAGCACGTTGAGTCGCTGGCAACCACCGACGGCGGCGCATTGGTTGCCGTGTACATGCTCGACAACTACATCATTCGTGCCAAGAAGCGCACGAGTGCGGTCACCGTCTCGGGTCAAGAGAAGTTGCTGCTCAAGGCCAGCGGCAGCTCGACAGGCATTAAGTCGACATACGGCAACATGCTGCTGTTCTATGTGCCGCCGAGCAGCGCGCAAGATGGCATCCAGTTGCTTGGCGCCAACCAGGGCCTGCTAGCCGTCAAGAACCTCTAGCAACGAGCGCCGCTAGGGCTTCTAAGACTGCGAGCGCCGCTGAGCCGGCTAGGCCTTCTTGGCCTTGGTTGCCTTCGCGGCCTTTGCGGGCTTGAACCAAACCGCACCGAGTGGCGGAACCTGCACGATCGCCGAGTTCGGCTGACCGTGAGTGCCCTCATCCGTGGCTGTCACAGAGCCGAAGTTGCCAACGCCAGAGCCGCCGAATTCGACGGCATCCGTGTTGAGAATCTCATCCCACTGACCGCCACGAGGCAGCCCGAGGCGCACGTCGTGGTGCGGGTTGCCCGAGAAGTTGATGACGCAGGCGAGTGGCTCGCCGGCATCGTCGTAGCGAATGAACGTAAGCATGTTTCTGAAGGCGTCTCCGCCGTCGACCCACTGGAATCCGCCCTGCTCGTGATCTCGCTGCCAAAGGGCAGGAGTCTCTTGGTAGATGCGGTTGAGGTTGGCTACGAGTGACTTTAGGCCCTGGTGGGTCGGCTGCTCCAGAATCCACCAGTCGAGCCCGCGTTCCTGGTTCCACTCCGACAGCTGACCAAACTCCGAACCCATGAAGAGCAGTTTCTTGCCGGGGTGCGACCACATGTAGGCCAGGTAGGCGCGAGTGTTCGCGAGCTGCTGCCAACGGTCGCCCGGCATCTTGGCTACGAGCGAGCCCTTGCCGTGCACTACCTCGTCGTGGCTGATCGGAAGCACAAACTTCTCGTCGTATGCGTAGAGCATCGAGAAGGTGAGCTCGCCGTGGTGGTAGCGACGGTACATCGGGTCTTTCTCGATGTACTTCAGGGTGTCGTTCATCCAGCCCATGTTCCACTTGAAGCCGAATCCGAGTCCGCCACCGTCGGTAGGTGCCGAAACGCCGCCCCACGAAGTCGACTCTTCGGCGATCATCATGATGCCCGGGTTGCGCTTGTATGCAGTGGCGTTGACCTCTTGCATGAACTTGATGGCGTCGAGGTTTTCGCGGCCGCCAAAGACGTTTGGCAGCCAGTTGTCGCCCTCGCGCGAATAGTCGAGATACAACATGGATGCGACCGCGTCGACTCGAAGTCCATCGATGTGGAACTCCTCGATCCAATAGAGCGCGTTGGCGACCAAGAAGTTGCGCACCTCGTTGCGACCGAAGTCGAAGATGTAGGTTCCCCAGTCAGGGTGCTCGCCGCGGCGAGGGTCGGCGTGCTCATACAGCGGCTCGCCGTCGTAGCGGGCGAGTGCCCACTCGTCCTTGGGAAAGTGCGCTGGAACCCAGTCGAGAATTACGCCGATGCCGGCCTCGTGAAGCTTGTCAATCAGGTAGCGCAGGTCATCCGGGTGACCGAGGCGCGAGGTCGGGGCGAAGTAGCCCGTGACCTGATAACCCCAGGATGGCGCGAACGGGTGCTCGGCCAGTGGCATGAACTCAACGTGGGTGAAGCCCATTTCGAGCACGTATGGAATCAGTTCATCGGCGAGCTGGCGATAGTTTAGGTCTTTGCGCCACGAGCCGGCGTGCAACTCGTAAATCGACAACGGCGCCTTGAGCGCATCGCTCTGGGCACGAGCCTTGATCCACTTCGAGTCTTTCCACTTGTAGTTCGACTCGGTGACGATGGATGCGGTCGCAGGCGGAACCTCGGTCTGGCGAGCCATCGGGTCAATCTTGGTTATCCAGTGGCCGGCCTTGGTGAGAATCTCGTACTTGTACTTGGTGCCAACGTTCACGCCCGGAATAAAGATCTCCCAGACGCCCGATGAACCCATCGCGCGCATAGCGTGGGCGACGCCGTTCCAGTGGTTGAAGTCAGCGACAACTCGCACGGCCTGAGCGTTTGGAGCCCAAACCGAGAACGAGACACCCTTTGACTCGCCCAAGGCTCCCGGGATGCCGCGAACGTGTGATCCGAGCACGTTCCAGATGTCTTCGTGTCGACCCTCCGAAATCAGGTGCAGGTCGAGCTCGCCGATGGTTGGCAGGTGGCGGTACGGGTCGTCGGTGCGCCACTCGATTGGGCTGTTGACACCCTCGAACTCGGCAACGATGCGGTAGTCGGGCACATCCTTGCTGTCGACCCAGGCCTGCCAAACGCCGTGGTAGGCGTGGTGCAGTTCGACCTTCTTGCCGGCTGCGAGCTCGGCAAAGACCGACTTGGCCAGTGGCTTGAGGGTGCGAATGACCCAGCCGCCCTCATACGGGTGCACCCCTAGGATCGAGTGAGGCGAGAAGTGAGCGCCGTTCGCGATGCGACTCAGCTCATGTTCCGAAATGTATGGCGGAACGACTTCGCCGACAATTTTCTTGGCCATGGGATCCTCTTCTTAGTAGGGCTTGACGCTAAAGACGTGGGCTGGTTCGTGAAACGGATCTAGTCGAACGAAGAAGTCCGAAGACACGTGATAGACGTCGCCCGAGATCAGGTCGGTGATCTGAAGGTGCGTGCCGTATTCGATGCCCAGCTTGGCCAGGTCGAGGTGCACTGTGGTCTCGCGAATCGTGTGCGGGTCGGTGTTGACCACGACAACGATGCGGTCTGCCTCGCCGCTCACATT